>NZ_WQPW01000136.1:0-7149 GCF_018785465.1 Clostridium sp. MCC328 | reverse complement strand
ATCTTCCGGCTGAGTGCTATAGCAAGCGCCGCAAATGAGCGGCGCTGTATTTGGCGTGGGGCGAAGGATTTGACCTTTACCTTCATCTAAAACAACATCTCCTATTTTTAGTGTTGTCATTACTGGAACAATATCCTTAAAAGCTTTAATAAAAATAGTTATATCAAAAACTCCTGTATATAATTTGTCTATAGTAACTGCGGTAATGGAAAACCAAGGTGCATCATCATAATAAGCTATACTTCCAACGCTACATGGTGTCATTGATGATTTTGATTTGCCCTGTTCAAATACATAAATATCCGGTGCCTTTATATAAATTCTATCAGGTACTGTATCATATTGATAATTATAGCTATGTTCATCCGTATTTCCATCGGAACTACTTGATATTTGTTGAAGTTCATGTAAAAACTCATTATCTATAGCACATTCCATTGTAGAAACCGGTGTTATAACAGCATTTTCATATTCTGGATATTTTATTGTAACTATCAATGCTTCGTCCTCATCAGCTGGCTTTTTATAATAATTCCATATTAAAGCTGCAGACAAAGAAACACAAGCAAAGCAAGCAATAAGGACTATTATTTGTGATTTTTCTGCCTTGTTCATGTGTCATCCTTTATAATCTGTTTATATTTTCTTTATACTTTTATAAATTGACATTTAAATTATTTTCTCTATATTGTATATGTATATGATATCAATCTTTTAATTTTTTGTCAATGTTCAAATCAACCTCTTATCTACCCGAAAATCGACCTTCCGGGACGAGAAAATTCCAAGCCTCTTCTGCTTTCCTCCCTCCCCATCTTCCCATCTAAGTATAAACCAAGTCTTTTTCTTACTTTCCCGGTTGTTTTCGAGATTGAAGAAGGAGCTTGGGAGGGCTTGGGAATGGGATGCATGGAGTGGATGCAGCTGCAAAAAAAGAAGCAGGACCAGACGAATTTCTTTGAAATTCATCTGACTCTGCTTCATGTTTTTTATGTTCTTTTTCACCTGGACACTTGGATGGGTCTTAGTGGGACGAGAACATTTACCTTACTCAAACTCCAGACAGACAGTATGCCATACAAGTGAAAATCATTGATTTTAAGGCATTTTCAGGAACTATCAACCACTAAAATCTATATGAAAAAAAATTAAAAATGCAATAAAAATGCAATCGAAGTACATTCAGATTTTATAAAATAGACCGGCAAACCTCAATATCATCCAAAGATAGACGTTCAACAATGAGCGTCTATTTTTTGTTTCAAAATTAAATGGGGCTGAAAACAGCCCCGATGGGAATTGGAGATTTGACCCTCCCGGATTCTTCATGTCATACCAGCCGTAATTTTTTCCATTGCCCCTGCACACTTTAGCAAAAATTCCCAGAAATTCCGTCGCCCACCATAATGCTTTTTACAGTTGTTATTATTGTCATAAGCATACCTCCTGATATTATAAATCTCCACTGAAATCTACTTTTAAGTTGTTGGGAGTACATGACAGAGCTACATGAAAAAACGCAAGCTAACAATCCTAACCATGACTATTTAATTTTTAACACCTAGATAATATCACAACCCTGTAATTTCTTCAATAGTCCCAGAAAGGATGTGATACCACGAAGAAATCACCACCGCCGGAGCGTTCCCCTCCGCTTCCAGACCAGAACCCAAAACCAACTATCAAACACAACATTCAGAAAGGACAGGTACATCTATATGGAATTAAAATTTGTTATCCCCAACATGGAAAAGACATTCGGCAACTTGGAGTTTGCCGGAGAAGACAAAACAGAACAGAGAAGAATCAACGGACGCATGGCGGTACTCTCCCGCAGCTTCAATCTTTATTCAGACGTGCAGAGGGCGGATGATATTGTGGTTATCCTCCCTGCCGAAGCCGGAGAGAAGCATTTTGACTTTGAGGAACGTGTAAAGCTCGTCAATCCCCGTATCACCGCAGAGGGCTATAAAATCGGCACAAGGGGCTTTACCAACTACATTTTGCACGCTGACGATATGGTAAAAGCGTAAGGAAAAGGAGGACATCAGACTATGAGATTAGCAAACGGAATCGTGATTGACAAGGAAGCAACATTCGGGGCATTGAAATTTTCTGCCCTCCGCCGTGAGGTTCACCTCCAGAATGAAGACGGCTCGGTATCAGAAGAAATCAAGGAGCGTACCTATGACTTAAAATCCAGAGGACAGGGGCGTATGATTCAGGTTTCCATCCCTGCCAGCGTGCCGTTAAAGGAGCTCGATTACAACGCAGAGGTGGACTGGTACATCAAGGCAGAGGATATTGTCCTGAAAAAAGGGGCTGCCATGAATCCCCAGACACCGAAGAAAGACGCTCCCCCTACAAAATAACAACTAAATAAGAGAAAAGCGAAAGGAGGATTGTTCCCATGAAGCAGCTTTTTCCCCGTGGAAAACGTATCCGCCCCACGGATAAAGACCTTGTGTCCCATACTGCCCTTGCCGCCCTGTTCCCTGTCTTCCTGCTGGTTGTCCTGCTGTTTCATACAGGGCAGATTGCCGGAGCCAACTGGCAGGAAGTGTCCCTCTCCCAGATAATACAGGATGTAAACATCCCTTACCTGTTATTCAGTATGGGCGTAGCAGGGTTGGTGTGTCTTGCAGCCGTTCTTCTGTTCTGGCGATACCGGAGGGATGAAGTAAAGCAGCTCATCCACCGCCAAAAGCTGGCAAGGATGGTGTTGGAAAACAAGTGGTATGAATCGGAACAGAAAAAGGAAGACGCTTTTTTCAAGGACTTGTCTTCCAGCCGTTCCAAAGAAACCATCACTTACTTTCCCAAAATCTACTACCGGATGAAACAGGGCTTGCTCCATATCCGTGTAGAAATCACCTTGGGGAAATATCAGGAACAGCTCTTAAACTTGGAGAGAAAGCTGGAAAGCGGCTTGTACTGTGAACTGACGGATAAGGAATTAAAGGATTCCTATGTGGAGTACACTCTGCTCTATGATACCATTGCCAACCGTATCTCCATTGAGGATGTACAGGCAAAGGACGGCAGGCTCCGGCTCATGAAAAATGTCTGGTGGGAGTATGATAAACTCCCCCATATGCTCATTGCCGGAGGAACCGGCGGCGGAAAGACCTACTTCATCCTGACCCTCATGGAAGCCCTGCTCCGCACTAACGCCGTCCTGTTCGTGTTAGACCCAAAGAACGCTGACCTTGCGGATTTACAGGCGGTTATGCCGGATGTGTACTACAAAAAGGAAGATATGCTCGCCTGCATTGACCGTTTCTATGAAGAAATGATGAAACGCAGCGAAGACATGAAGCTCATGGAGAATTACCGGACAGGGGAAAATTACGCTTACTTGGGACTTCCGGCACATTTCCTTATCTTTGATGAATATGTGGCATTTATGGAAATGCTCGGCACAAAAGAAAACGCCGCCGTCCTCAACAAGTTAAAACAAATCGTTATGCTTGGGCGGCAGGCTGGCTTCTTCCTGATTCTCGCCTGCCAGCGTCCAGACGCAAAGTATCTGGGGGACGGAATCCGTGACCAGTTCAATTTCCGTGTGGCTCTGGGGCGGATGTCGGAAATGGGCTATGGGATGATGTTCGGGGAAACCACAAAGGACTTCTTCCTAAAGCAGATAAAGGGGCGTGGCTATGTGGATGTGGGAACCAGCGTTATCTCGGAATTTTACACGCCCCTTGTGCCAAAAGGACACGATTTCCTCAAAGAAATAAAAAAACTGATAGACAGCAGGCAGGAAGTGCAGGCGGCGTGCGAAGCGAAAGCCGCAGAAACGGACTGACCTGCTGTGGCTGGTGTGCCGCAAGGCACGCCAGCAGGAACCCCTCGTATCTAACAGAGGGGTACAAATCGACAGGCAACAACCAAACAACAGGGCAGAATCCCACGGTACACAAGGGATTTTCCCCATATCCGGCGTATGTCAACAAAACTCTGAAAGTTGACATACGCATTTTTAGACAGGAGGGATTTTCACTGAATGAAGAAACATGGGTACGGGACATTAAAGAGAAACGGGAAAGTTACGGTATCTCACAACAGAAACTTGCCTTAGCTGCCGGAATCACTCGTCCGTACCTGAGCGATATTGAAACGGGCAAGGCTCATCCACCCGAAGCATTACAGGAAGCCATCACGGAAGCTCTGGAACGCTTCAATCCAGACGCTCCCCTTGAAATGCTCTTTGACTATGTGCGGATTCGCTTCCCCACTACGGATGTGAAGCATATCGTGGAAGATGTGCTGCGGCTAAAGCTGCCCTACTTTATCCATGAAGACTACGGCTTCTACTCGTACACGGAGCATTACTATCTGGGTGATATTTTCGTTCTGGTATCGCCGGAACTGGAAAAAGGGGTGCTGCTGGAACTGAAAGGGCGTGGTTGCCGCCAGTTTGAAAGCTATCTTCTGGCACAGGAACGGAGCTGGTATGATTTTTTATGGATGTTCTCATGGAGGACGGCGTGATGAAGCGGCTTGACCTTGCCATCAATGATAAAACGGGAATCCTGAACATTCCCCATCTGACAGAGAAGTGCCGGAATGAGGAATGTATCTCGGTCTTCCGCAGCTTCAAGAGCTACCGCAGCGGTGAACTGGTACGGCGTAGGGAAAAAGAATGTATGGGGAACACCCTGTATATCGGCTCCCTCCAAAGTGAAGTATACTTCTGCATTTACGAAAAGGACTATGAGCAGTACAAAAAGCATGATATTCCCATTGCAGACGCAGAGGTAAAGAACCGCTTTGAAATCCGGCTGAAAAATGAGCGTGCCTTTTACGCCATCCGTGACCTGTTAGAGCATGACAATCCAGAACGGACAGCCTTTCAAATCATCAACCGCTATGTCCGGTTTGTGGACAGGGACGATACAAAGCCCCGTTCTGACTGGCGTATCAATGAGGAATGGGCGTGGTTTATGGGGGAACACAGGGGAAGCCTGAAACTGACAACCAAACCGGAACCGTATTCCTTTGAACGCACCCTGCACTGGCTCTCCCATCAGGTAGCCCCCACGTTAAAACTGGCTCTCCGTCTGGATAAGATGAACCACACCCAGATTGTCCATGACATCATCACCCATGCAAGGCTGACGGAGAAGCATGAAAAAATCCTGAAGCAGCAAGCTGCCGCTGCAAAGGAGGTGGTGCTTTAACGGCAGCAATTTTAGAACCTAAGAACTCTTACAGGAAAGAAAGGAGCTTTTATGAATTTCGGACAGAATCTTTACAACTGGTTTTTATCCAACGCCCAGTCCCTTGTGCTGTTGGCAATCGTGGTGATTGGACTGTACCTCGGATTTAAGAGGGAATTTTCCAAACTTATCGGTTTTCTGGTGGTGTCCCTTGTAGCAGTCGGTCTGGTCTTCAATGCGAACGGTGTAAAGGACATCTTATTGGAACTGTTCAATAAGATTATCGGTGCATAATTTACTACGATAAACATTCCTCTCTATAACATCTTCTCTATACGGCAAAACATTTTTATGTTATAATCTCGTTAATATAATTTGTCTAAATTTATCAAAAAATGTTTTGTAAAGGGGAAGTGTTTATTATGAAAGCATTTGTTAGCTGGTCAGGAGAATTAAGCTGTCAAATTGCAGAAGTTTTAAAAAAATGGATTCCATGTATTATTCAATCTGTAGACGTCTTTTTTTCACCTGAGGATATTGAAAAAGGCGATAATTGGGATAAAACTATTTCTTCTGAATTATCAGAATGCAAATATGGCATTATTTGTCTTACATCAGACAATACTTCTGCACCGTGGATTAACTTTGAAGCTGGTGCAATCGCAAAATCTCTAGATTCAAAAGTCACAGCTCTAATGGTAAACATTAAGCCATCTGATATAAAAGGACCATTGTCACGTTATCAGGCTACCAGATTTGAAAAAGCAGACTTTTTTCAACTTATTGAATCTATTAATAAAGCGTTAGATACTCCACTAGATAGCAAAGTGCTTGAAAATACCTTTAATGCAATGTGGGATTCACTAGAAGCTGAGGCTATGGATTTAATCAACAAATTTTCACAAAAAGGAGATTCACAAAATAAAAAAGGACACATTACTGAATCAGAAGAAAACAATCCCCTTGAAGAAATTTTACAATTACTAAGGAAGCAAAGTGCTATATTATCTAACCCACAGCAACTCCTTCCTCCTGACTATATGGAGCATATTCAGATGAGTACGTATAGCAGAAATAGAGAAATGTACACTGAGAATCAAATGATTTTTGAAGAATTAATAAACGTATTAGAAAAAACCTTAATAAGACTTCAAAGTTTCCCAAACCATCCTGTACTTAATCAATTTATTGAAATATTTAATTATGAAGAAATATTAATGGTTTTATTGCATAATGCTGATATGTCAAGAAATAAACGCTGGCGTATGAAATGTAAAAATTTATATGAAAAATATAGGTCTATAATTGCTGAGAAGCATAATGATTTATCCCAAATTGATGAGGACTCTTACAAAAACTTTATTCAGTTTGAAAACAACTAAATAAAAATCAAGCAGCTAACTACATTTTTAATGATTAGCTGCTTTTTTATTTGAAAAGTAAAAGAAAGGACGTGATACTGATTGAGGAAATGAGAATCTACATCCTGAACACCACACGGTTTTATCATGAAGATTTTGAGGAATATCCTGGGGCATGGTTTTCCTGTCCTGTGGATTTTGAAGAAATCAGGGAACGTCTTGGGGGGCAGAGTGAGGAAGAAATCGAAATTGAAGACTATGAGCTGCCGTTTCCATTGGAGGGCAACACAAGGCTCTGGGAAATCAACGCCCTTTGCCGGATGATACAGGAAATGCAGGGAACGCCCCTCTATTATGAAATGGATGTGGTACAAAAGCGGTGGTTTCCCAGCTTTACGGAATTTATCGACCACAAAGACCAAATACGCTGCTATCCGGTGCAGGACGGAGAATCCCTCGCCCGTTATTTGGTGCAGGAAGTACAGATATTTGGAGAAGTACATCCAGACCTGTTGAACCATATCGACTACGCTGCCATTGGTCGGGATGAATATTCCGTTGCGGCGAAGCCGTCTGTCCGGAAAAATGGAAACCACCTGTCCGGATAGGCGGAAACCGCTTTAGGT
>NZ_WQPW01000135.1:0-212 GCF_018785465.1 Clostridium sp. MCC328 | reverse complement strand
AGAGTTTCCTCCATTGTGCAATATCCCCCACTGCTGCCTCCCGTAGGAGTCTGGGCCGTGTCTCAGTCCCAATGTGGCCGGTCACCCTCTCAGGTCGGCTACTGATCGTCGCCTTGGTGGGCCGTTACCCCACCAACTAGCTAATCAGACGCGGGTCCATCTCATACCACCGGAGTTTTTCACACCGTACCATGCGGTACTGTGCGCTTATG
>NZ_WQPW01000134.1:0-405 GCF_018785465.1 Clostridium sp. MCC328 | reverse complement strand
AGAGGATTACGGCTATGAAGCCGAAATGAATCTTTTGCGGCGTACCATTGCGGAAAACGAATCATAAAGGACGAAAAAAGGGACGCTTCGGCGCAATGTCATGATGCCGGGGTCAAAAGTATAGGAAATTTCTGAAAATGGAATAATTCGCAGCCAACCTTACCACCCCCAAATCTATTGTGTTACAGCCATGAGCAAAACGCAAGAAACGCAGTGATTGCAACGGTTTCCGGTCATGGCTGAAATCGAAAATCACTCTCATATGGTATAGAAAGCGGAGCCCCTTTTTGGTAAAATTGACTTGAGAGAAAACCAACCAGAAAGGTGAAGTACATGGAACGCCGTGGAAGTGGCCTACGCAAAATCGTCAGTGAAACCGAAAAGCTGCCTGGATACACAGAGGCA
>NZ_WQPW01000133.1:0-24210 GCF_018785465.1 Clostridium sp. MCC328 | reverse complement strand
ACCTTCGGCTATATCCTTCCCACTACCGGGCGGATTCGGGACTTGCACCCGCTAGAAACGTGCGCCGCCGGGCGCACTTTCTGAAAAGAGCTCCGGCAAATTGGCCGGAGCTCTTTTTATCTGTCGCTTTTTATCGCATGCACTTCTCACCCATTAGTGCATAATGTCATATACCACACCGCAGAAGATCTTCACCGCATTCGGAAGAACCTGCTCGTCGATATCGAAGATGCGGCTGTGACCCGGGCCGGCTTCATGGGTGAGGACGCGCATGAAGGTCGCCTGTCCGCCCTGTTCCTGGACGCGGTTCATCATATAGGAGACATCCTCGCTTCCGCCGTTTTTGCTGCTCATTTCCTTCGCAACCGGCAGATGGAGATCTTCCTCGCAGACTCTCTTCACCCGCTCCATCAGCGCTTCACTGCTCGTCAGGGAGTTTGCCGCGCCCATAAGCTTCATCTCGCAGGTGCATCCGTGCATTTTTGCCGCGCTCTCGATAATGTTCACTGCGTAATTTTTCATGTACTCGTTGATCTCGGTGGTCTCACCGCGGACCTCGATCTCCATCTTCGCCTCGTCCGCGATAACATTCCGTCCGCTTCCGGCAACAACGGTTCCCACATTTACTCTGGACACGCCGCCGGAGTGACGCGGAATCGCATAAAGGTTTAAGATCGCCGTTCCGACTGCCAGCATGACATTCCGTCCAACCTCCGGTGATCCGCCCGCATGGGCAGATTTTCCGTGGAAGATCACATCATATTTTGTCGTTGCGAGAGAGCCATAGCTTCCCGGAATTACCACTGCCGGATCGTCCTCTTTCTTATTTGTCACATGAGAGCCGATCAGGTAATCCACACCGTCAAGATGCCCGTTATCAACGATGGATTTCGCACCGCGGACACCCTCTTCCGCCGGCTGGAAGATCAGCTTTACGGTTCCATGGAGCTGATCCTTAATGGACATCAGGACTTTCGCCACACCAAGACCAATGGTGGCATGTCCATCATGTCCGCAGGCGTGCATGAAGCCTTCATTTACGGAGTTAAATCCCTCTTTCGCCGGTCTGTGGCTCGGATCATGCTCCTCAAATACGCCGAGGGCATCGATATCAAACCGCATGGCAACCGTCGGGCCCTCGCCGCAGCGCAGGATTCCGATCACACCGGTCATTCCTCCCTTTGTGTACTTAACAAACTCCGGATCCGCTCCCTGGGCAACGGCACGCTCATACTGTTCCTCTAACTTTTCCTCAGACGGAACGCCCATTCTGGAATCCTTTTTGCAGACCTGATCTCCGACAAGCACTTCATATCCAAGCTCTGTCAGTTTCCGTGCAATAATGGACGATGTCCTCATCTCAAACCAGCCCGGCTCCGCGTACTTATGAAAGTCACGTCTCTGCGCTGTAAGGTCACCCGCCATCTCATCGCTCATGGTCTTGATCTGATCGTAAATATTCATTCGTTTGCCCTCCCGTGTGCTATTTTATTATTATTATAGTCGATATTCCGGGATTTTTCTATAAAAACTTATTTTTCTATTTCTATTTTACTTACAAATCTTGGTGGACTCTGTAATTTCTGCTCGGGAAGCCTTTAAAAAACTCCCGAAAACCCCCGTGTTATGCCCATTTCACCTTGAATCCCCATAAAAAATACGCTATACTAATACCAGATTGCACATTTATCTAAGAAGAGAGATATAAGGAGAAGGAAGAATCATGCAGTTGACAACAGTCAAAGAGCTCTTTAAAGAGCGTGAGAAATATTTAGATAAGGAGATCACTGTCGGCGGATGGATCCGCAGCATTCGTGACTCCAAGGCATTCGGCTTTATCGTATTAA
Organism: Clostridium sp. MCC328; assembly: GCF_018785465.1. Lineage (NCBI taxonomy): Bacteria > Bacillati > Bacillota > Clostridia > Eubacteriales > Clostridiaceae > Clostridium > Clostridium sp. MCC328. The sequence goes on along the minus strand of NZ_WQPW01000133.1, from coordinate 22,363 downwards.
ACGACGGTACAAGCTTCGACACCTTACAGATCGTTTACCATGACACAATGGCAAACTTCGCAGAGGTTTCCAAATTAAATGTAGGCGCTGCCATTGTCGTAAAAGGTACTCTCGTTGCGACTCCGGAGGCAAAGCAGCCGTTTGAGATCCAGGCAACAGAAGTTACCGTTGAGGGTGCTTCCAGCGCAGACTACCCGCTCCAGAAAAAACGCCACACTTTCGAATATCTTCGTACGATTCCGCATCTCCGCGCACGTACAAATACATTCCAGGCTGTATTCCGTGTGCGTTCCCTGATCGCTTACGCGATCCATCAGTACTTCCAGGAGCAGGGCTTCGTCTATGTCCACACTCCGTTAATCACCTCCAGTGACTGTGAAGGTGCCGGTGAGATGTTCCAGGTAACGACTCTCGATCTCGATAACGTTCCGAAGACTGAGGACGGCGCAGTTGATTACAGCAAGGACTTCTTCGGAAAACATACAAGCCTTACCGTAAGCGGACAGTTAAACGCTGAGACCTACGCAATGGCATTCCGCAATGTTTACACCTTCGGACCGACCTTCCGTGCTGAGAATTCCAACACGACCCGTCATGCTGCCGAGTTCTGGATGATCGAGCCGGAGATGGCATTCGCAGATCTCGATGACAATATGGCTGTCGCTGAAGGCATGTTAAAGTACGTGATCCGCTACGTTCTCGAGAACGCTCCGTCCGAGATGAACTTCTTCAACCAGTTCGTCGACAAGGGACTTCTCGACCGCTTAAACCACGTATTAAATTCCGAATTCGGCCATGTTACCTACACAGAGGCTGTAAAGCTCCTTGAAGAGCACAACGACGAATTCGATTACAAGGTATTCTGGGGCTGCGATCTCCAGACAGAGCATGAGCGCTATCTGACAGAAAAGATCTTCAAGAGACCGGTATTCGTTACCGACTACCCGAAGGAGATCAAGGCGTTCTACATGAAATTAAATCCGGACGGAAAGACCGTTGCCGCTGTGGACTGTCTCGTTCCGGGTATCGGCGAGATCATCGGCGGAAGCCAGCGTGAGGACGATTACGAAAAGCTCCTTGCCCGCATGAACGAACTCGGATTAAAGCCGGAAGACTACGGTTTCTATCTCGATCTGAGAAAGTACGGCAGCGTCCGCCACTCCGGTTTCGGTCTCGGCTTCGAGCGCTGCGTAATGTACCTCACAGGAATGGGCAATATCCGCGACGTAGTTCCGTTCCCGCGTACCGTTAATAACTGCGAATTATAAAGAAACAGCAGCCCGCCGCGTCCTTTCGATGCAAGGCAGCCGCAAGGGAGCGCACAGAGATCTGTTGCGCTCCTTTTCACATTTACGCGACGGCGATCCTCTGGTGACCGAACTGCCGCGGTAACCTGAGAAACACGTTTTTGCGGACTTTCATAGTCCACTACCTTGATACTGGAGCGCAGTGTATCTGCAATCCATACACCATGGAGGAATGTATGAAATTTATTCACACCGCCGATATCCACTGGGGCATGATCCCGGACAGCGATAAGCCCTGGGGGAAAAAACGGGAACAGGCGATCCGTCTGACCTTTCAGGGCATCATCGAGGACGCCAGGGATTCCCGTGCGGACCTTCTTCTGATCTCCGGTGACTTATTCCACCGCCAGCCCTTAGCGAGGGATCTCAAAGAGGTCAACTACCTGTTCTCCACGATTCCGGGAACCCGTGTGGTCATCATCGCCGGAAATCATGACCGGATTCGGAAAAGTTCTGCACTTCTCAGCTTCACCTGGGCCCCGAACGTCACATTTCTGATGGGCGAGGAGCTCTCTTCCGTCTATTTCGAGGAGCTGAACACGGAAGTTTACGGTTTCAGCTACCACACAGCCGAGATCATCGAGGCGAAGGCTGACAATATCTCTCTGCCGGCGTCCAGACGCACCAGAATCCTCATGCTCCACGGCGGTGACGCGAAACATGTTCCTTTTGACCGGAATGCACTGGCCGCATCCCCGTTCTCCTACATCGCTCTCGGACATATCCACAAGCCGGAAATCCTTCTTGAAAACCGCATGGCCTATGCCGGTTCCCCGGAACCATTAGACATGACGGAGACCGGACCACACGGATATTTTATCGGTGAAATCGACACCACCAGCGGACATGTGACCTCCCTTCAATTTAAGGAAGTCTGCCAGGCCCAGTACATCCCGCTCGTGGTCAATGTGACACCCCAGACTACGAATACCGAACTTTCCCAGATCATCGCCGACGAGATCCGCAAGCGCGGTGCCAACAATATCTACCGCTTCCGGATCCGCGGTATGCGGGACCCGGATATCAGCTTTGACCTGGATTTTCTCTCCGGTCAGTGGAATATTATCGAGATCCTGGACGAGTCGGAGCCACAGTATGATTTCCACGCACTGTTCGCAGAACATCCAAGCGACATGATCGGCTTTTATATCCAGGCACTCATGAAGAATGATATGAGTCCGGTGGAGAAGAAAGCCCTGTACTATGGAATTCATGCCCTGCTTATGACAAAAGATGAAAGGAGCCAGCCATGAGATTACTCGAATTACATATCGACGGTTTCGGAAAATTTCATGACCGGACCATCTCCTTCAACGACGGGATCAACATTATCTACGGAAAGAACGAAGCCGGAAAATCCACGCTTCACACCTTCATCCGCGGCATGCTCTTCGGCATCGAGCGCGGGCGCGGACGGGCGGCAAAGAATGATCTGTATACAAAGTACGAGCCCTGGGAGAACAGCGGAACCTACGAGGGATGGCTGAGACTGGAAAAGGACGGAACCATCTACCGCATCGAGCGCAGGTTCCGGAAGGAAAATAAGTCTTTAAAGATCATCAATGAGACGAAAGGACTGGAGGAAGAGGCGACACCTGCATTTGTCTCCAGCCTGCTTGACGGTCTCACCGAGACCATGTACAACAACACCATCAGTATTGGTCAGTTAAAGAGTGCCACCGAGGACGGGATGGTGACGGAATTAAAGAATTATATTGCCAACATGAACACCACCGGCAATATTTCCTTAAATATCACAAAAGCGACTGCGTTTTTGAGAAACCAGAAACGTTCCCTCGAGGCGGGTCTGATCCCAGAGGCGAGCCGGGAGTTTACCTCTCTTCTCGCGGAGATCCGGAATGTGGAGGCGGAGATCGCCGGTCCGGAGTACGAGAACCAGCTCGCCGCCTACCAGAATATGCGGACCCAGGTCAAGGGCCTAATCGACAACACCCAGACTCAGAAAAAGGATCTGGACGAGAAACTGGCAAATGGGAAAAAGGTGCTGTCTGACAACGGCTTTACAGACCGGGCATCCGTGGATGCCATGTCTTCCGACGCGGAGAGGCTTTACAGCGAATATAATACTCTGAATGTGGAGTGTAACAAGAAGTCCAGGAAGGTTCTTTCCGGTCTCACAGCGGTTCTCGGAGTCGCAGGACTGGGGGCTGCAGCGACACTTGGATATTTCAACCTCACCGCCTATCTTCCGGTCTGTGGCGCGGCAGCCACGGCGGCTGTGATCTTCTTTATCATCTCCCTGTTCATCCTCCAGAAAGATAAAGAATACCACAGATTGTTCGACAATACTTCCTCTGAACTTGGCGCGCTTCTCGCGAGACATCTCGGCGATTCCGCAGTGTCTGAGGATGCCATGAACGCGTTCCGGGCGAGAATGGGCGAATTCTCAAAGCTCTGCGATATGGTTACCCAGTCTGAGGCAGAGATCAGGAAGTTCTTAGAAGATTTAAGCAATCTCCAGACGAAACAGGCCGGCTGCAGCGAGATGATCGAGAAACAGCAGCGGACCCAGTGGGAGCTTGAGAAGAAATTAGAGCATTTGAGCAACTGTAAAAATAAGGCGAAGGCATTGAAGCGGACACTGGCGGAAAACGACAGGATCCACGATGAGATCGTCGCCATCGATCTTGCCCAGGAGACTATGGCAGATCTCTCCTCCTCAATCCGTGATTCCTTCGGACTCTACCTGAATAAAGAAGCGTCCCAGTACATTACCGGAATCACCGGCGGGATCTATGACAGCATGAGCATCGACGAGAATCTGAATGTCTTCTTAAACACGAAGACAAAGCTGGTTCCCCTCGAGAATGTCAGCAGCGGAACCATGGACCAGGTCTACCTAGCCCTGCGTCTCGCCGCCGCAAAGCTTCTCCAGGGATCCGGCTCCGGCTTCCCGCTGATCTTCGACGACAGCTTTACACAGTATGATGATGAGCGCCTGAAGACGGCACTGGAATGGCTCGCCTCCGCCTATGGCGGCCAGATCATTATTTTCACATGCCATCGCCGGGAAGCACAGATGCTGCGGGCCAGACAGGCGGAGTTTCAGTTGATTGAGATGTAAAAGATATTTTTTCAGGATGCATCTGCCCTAAAATCATTTTTGAAAATACAAAACGGCCGACAGTTTTTTCGCTGTCGACCGTTTTTATGTTCTTATTCAAATATGAAGTACTTTCGTAACTGTTCAGTAGGTCTGCGCACTTGCTGCGCTGACCGTAAGAAAACATAGGCTGGAAGGCAAAAATCCCATCAGCGAAGCTGATCTGGAATGGATTTTTGCACGTAACTATGAAGGTACTGAATAGTTACGTACTTTCTTAAAAAAGTCCTCTTTTACTTATATGGATTTGGGCTCTGAACGAAAGCTTTCGCTGCCTCTGCTGCTTACTTTCATTCCCGGATTTTCCCACTTTTCCACGTATGATTTCCTCTTAAGCGTACTTTTCCACAATCGCCTTAAATTCATCCTCATGCCCCGCGATCCATGTCTCCCAGTTCATGTTCCGGCTGGCAACGGCTTTTCCGAGTTCCACGAAAAATTTCGGCAGATCGCGCTCTAAGATCACAGCTCCGGCCTCGCCGAACTTTGCGGCACCCAGCTTATCACTTCCGCCCACAAACATCTTAAACGCGGACTCCGGCTTTCCGTCAACGGTCTTTGCCGCACCCTGGAAACCGAGGGCGGCCGCCTGGTGTCCGGAACAGCTGGACGGGCATCCGGAAATACAGATCCTCGGGAGTGCGCCGTCCGGGATTTTCGCCTCCCGTACAGCCTCCACAGCCGCTCTGAGCGCCGCCTGGCTGTCTCTTACGCCCTGCTGGCAGATCGCAGCACCGATACAGGCTACGCTGTTCTCAAAAGTGCTCTTGGCACCGTCGTTTGTCACTTCAAGGACTTTCTCCGCCTCATCAGCAGTCAGATTGATGATATAGATCGTCTCGTGCGGAGCGATCCGGCACTCCGCGTCCGGAATCTCTCTTACAAGAGTAAGAAGCTCCGCAGGTTTTCCTGCCGGAAGACATCCGCCGATCGGATGGTAAGCTACCGCATAGAGACCCGTCTGCTTCTGCGCAACTACGCGCTTATCGACGATCTCGCCGGAACCTTTTTTCGTCACCGGTTTTTCCGTCACATGAAGATCAAGGCCGCCTTTTTCTTTCATCTTCGCCACGTTCTCAAGGAACGCTGCCTTTAAACCGTCAACGCCCAGAGTCTCCTGCATAAAGCGGGTGCGGGCTTTCGCGCGATTCTCATAGTTTCCGTGCTGGCAGAATGTCTCGATCATGGCACGGATGTAGTAAAGGATCTCCGTCGCCGGAACATGTTCGTCCACGAGAACGCCCATCTTATAACCGCCGCCAAGACCACCTGCGATGCGGAGCGTGAATGTTCCGTCTAGGTTCGCCATGAATCCCATATCGCGGAACGCGCTGTGTACGGTATCGTCAGCACCGTTGCAGAATGCGACCTTCAGCTTTCTCGGCATATGGATCTCACCGGCAATGGAGAGCAGGTACTCTGCCGCCGCCTCCGCATATGGCTTCACATCGAATGCTTCGCCCTTCTGAACACCGGAGAGCGGGCTCATCATGATATTTCTCGGATTGTCTCCGCCTCCGCCACGGCTGTAGATCTCGCTGGCGATAGCTTTCTCCATGAGGACCGGAACCTGCTCTGCTTTCAGGTTGTGGAGCTGCACGGTCTCACAGGTGGTGAGCTTCATAAGCTCCACACCGTAATCTCTCACTGCCTCGGTAAGAAACTCCAGACGTTTTTCCGTCAGGTTTCCGCCTGCCATTCTGAGACGCAGCATGTGCTTTGACGGGTCGCGCTGCGCGTAGCTTCCGAATCCACCGGAGATTCCCTTGTACGCCTTGCGGTCGATCTCTCCCTTATCGAACTTCTCGATCGTTCCAACAAATTCATGGATCTGTTCACGGAACTGTTCTTCCCATTTTTCGTTCATCATAGTTGTTTTCTCGCTTTCCCCTTTTATAAAACGCTTATCTCTTCCACAGCTGTCTCAAAAACATGCCGGAAATCCACGGCGGAACTGCTTCGTATCTTGTATACAATAAGCGCTCTATCATTTTTTAATTTTTCAATTATTCTTTCCAGTGTAGATGATGCAGATGTCCTTCCATCGTCATCTTCTCAAATCCGTTCTGCCGTAACGCCTCATACAGCACGATTGCAACAGAATTCGAGAGATTCAGCGACCGGATATCTCCCCACATCGGGATCCTGATGCAGTTTTCACGGTTTTCCACCAGGATCTCCTCCGGGATCCCACGGCTCTCCGGCCCGAACATGATGTAGGCATCCGGATCATAAGGAACGTCCGTGTATACATGCTCGCCCTTCGTGGTCGCCATATAGATCTTCGCCCCCGGATTTCTCTTTAAAAAATCCTGATAATCGCTGTACACTGTTACGTCCAGCTTATCCCAGTAATCCAGTCCCGCTCGGACTAAATGCTTCTCGCTGAGCTTAAATCCCAGCGGCTCGATCAGGTGCAGCTTCGTGTTCGTCGCCACACAGGTGCGCCCGATATTTCCTGTATTGGCCGGCATTTCCGGCTCGTATAATACGATATTCATTGTTGATCTTCTCCTGTCATGTCTGCCGCTTTCCAATTTCCACGATCACTCAGAACTAATGTCAGCAATCCGGATTTTCTCACGAAATATAAGGTGCAGACATATAAAACCCCGGCCCGACCATCTTCATGATCAAGCCGGGGAAACTATATATTTTGTGACCGGCAGATCTCTGCGCAATCACAGCATTTCATCTATTGTGCGTCGTTCAGATGTCTCTTCACGAACCGCTCCATCCTCTCAAGAGCACGTTTCAGATCATTCAGGGAATACGCGTAGGAAATTCTTAAATATCCCTCTCCGCAATCACCGAATGCGGTACCCGGAACAACGGCAACCTTCTCCTCCTCCAGAAGCTTTAACGCAAACTCATCGGAGGTCATTCCAAATTTCTTGATGCTCGGGAATACATAGAATGCGCCCTGCGGCTCATAACAGTCAAAGCCCATATCACGAAGTGCCTTTACGAGATAACGTCTTCTCTGGTCGTATGCACCCCGCATCTCAGCTACATCTTTGTCTCCGTTTTTTAATGCCTCGACCGCAGCGTACTGGCTTGTCGTCGGCGCACACATAATCGCAAACTGGTGGATCTTTAACATCTGTTTCAGGATCAGCTCCGGCGCACACGCATATCCAAGACGCCATCCTGTCATCGCATAGGATTTTGAAAAGCCGTTGATCAGAACGGTGCGCTCCTTCATTCCCGGGAATGCGGCGATCGTACAGTGCTGTCCCTTATAAGTAAGCTCTGAATAGATCTCGTCGGAGATAACAAACAGGTCTTTTTCGATACAGATCTTCGCAATCTCCGCCAGATCCTCCGGCTCCATGATGGATCCGGTTGGGTTATTGGGGAATGGAAGGATTAGAACCTTCGTTTTCGGCGTGATCTTCTCGAGTAGTTTTTCCTTTGTAAGACGGAATTTATCTTTTTCTTCGAGCTGGATCGTAACCGGCACACCGTCAGCCAGAACCGTACACGGGGTATAGGAAACATAGCTCGGCTGAGGGATCAGAACCTCATCCCCCGGATTTAACATGGCACGGAGAGCAATATCAATGGCTTCACTGCCGCCAACCGTGACCATAACTTCCTTATTATAATCATACTCTACGTCAAAACGTCTCTTTAAATAATTACAGATCTCGATCTTTAATTCCTTTAAACCTGCATTTGAGGTATAAAAAGTCCGTCCCTTTTCCAGAGAGTAGATTCCCTCGTCACGGATGTGCCACGGAGTATCAAAATCCGGCTCACCGACACCAAGGGAGATCGCGTCCTTCATCTCGCTCACAATGTCGAAAAATTTACGGATCCCGGATGGCTGGATCGATACGATTTTATCTGATAATGGGTTTCTCACGGTGTAATCATCATCCTTTCATCTTCTGCCTTACCGCACATAACTGTTCCATGATCTTTATATTTCTTGAGGACAAAGTGTGTCGCTGTGCTGAGGACCGAATCCATCGGTGACAGCTTCTCCGATACGAACTGCGCGACCTCTCTCATCGTTTTGCCCTCAATGATCACGGTAAAATCAAAAGCACCGGACATCAGATATACAGAAGTCACCTCGCTGTACTGGTAGATGCGCTCCGCGATCTTATCAAAGCCCATTCCTCTCTGCGGGGTTACCTTCACCTCGATCAGAGCGATCACTTTCTCATCGCCTGTGTTATCCCAGTTGATCATCGTGTGATAACCGCAGATAATATTCTCCTTTTCCATCTCCGCGATCTCATTCGCAACGGCTGCTTCACTCTCACCCAGAAGGGCGGCCAGATCCTTTAAATCAATTCGGCTGTTCTTTTCAATGATCGCCAAAATTTTTTCACGCATAATTGTTCCTCCTCATTGCATCTATCATTCTTTTTCAGAAGCTGCATCCGTAAGCTTCCGGATCTCATCCGGCGCCGGTCGTTCCAGAAATCCGGTTGTTCCGATCCCGACCATTTTTCTGGCGATCCCTTTTTCGACTTTACCGATCACTGCAGACGGGATTCCTGCTTCTCTCAGGAGCTTCACGGCATCCCCGCCGTTTTCCACTGCCATCAGAAGACATTCCCCCGATGAAAGTCTGTACGGATTCAGGTCAAAGAGTTCACAGATCTCGATCGTCTCCTGAGCCACCGGGATCTTCCTCAGTTCAAAGGAAATCCCCTGCTCGTAAGCTCCCGATATGGCCCAAAGGGCGGCCAGTATGCCGCCCTCCGAAATTTCTTCCCATTCTCCTGCGCCGCAGGCGTTCAGCATCTCCGGAGTCAGCTCTGATTTTTTATCTGCCTGCTCCCGGATCCGTTTGACAAACCACTCCGGGAATCGGGCTGATATCTCTTTTTCTTTTGCCGACAGAGCCGCCTTCACACCGTTTTTTCCGACAGTTCCTGCAACTACCAGGTCCTGTCCCGGTCTGAAGATCCCCGCTCCGTTGGGTTCGCGCTCAATTTTTCTCATGATTCCGGTCTCTTTTCTATGCGACCTAAGCCGCGTTCTCTCCCGCCTGGGCACTCATTCCCGGGCCGTAGTTCTCGCCCGGCTGCGGTCCGGCTGTCTCCGGGGCCGCGGTTTCAGGTGCCTGTGTCTCCGGCACTGCTGTCTCTGCCGGGGCCGCAGCTTCCGTTTCCGCAGGTGCTGCCGGGGCCACAGGTGTTGTCTCTGCCGGAGCCGCGACTCCTGTACCTACGCGGTAAACAGTCTTTGACGCGTTGTATGTGTCAGAATTCAATAAAGTTCGTTCCTGTAACTGTCCACCTACATAGACACACTTATACAATTTCGATTTTAATCCCGTATGTCCTGACTCCACTTTCACGCGCTGGCCTGCCGGGAGACTCGGGTCCTGGATCTCCTGGGTAGGGGACGGCGTCGTGGAAAGCGTCTCAGACTCAAATGCCAGAGTCCTGTTCGACGATCTCGTCTCTTTTCCGTAGATCGTAAAGGTCAGGGTCTTTCCCTTGGTATATCCCTCGATGTAAATCGGGGTGTCATACGGATTCTTTACCTTAAGGTCTTTATAAGTTCCGGCGATCGCCGCGTCCATGGACGGCTTTACATAGCTGACGGACATGGAGTGGTTCTGCCTCTGGACGATCTCAAGCTCCGCGTATAAGGACGCGTTGTAGAGTGTCGTTGAGATCTGGCAGACACCGCCTCCAATGCTGTCAACGGACTTGCCATTTTCGTAAGCAGTTGCCGTCTTGTATCCATTTTCCAGTGTAAACGGGTGCATGCACTCATATCCGGAGAGCACTTCGCCCGGCATCAGCACATGTCCGTTGATCTTTCCTGCACCCACCGCAAGGTTTGTGGAACGGGACGCACCACTTGTCGCAAAGCTGGTGGAGAATGTTCCGAGAACATCCTTGATCGTCGCGAGATCTTCCTCTGTCACCTTCGGCTTTTTAACGGTCACAGACGCCTCCACCCGGATCGCATCCGTATTTTCGCTGTTTAACGCCTCGTTGAGAGCCGCTTTTGTCGCATCCATATCGACAGCCAGACCTTCTTTTGAAGGAGTGATCTCAAATTTTCCGTCTTTTCTTGTGATCGTCGCGTCAACGGCACCCGCCACCGCGGAACCGCATTTCTCGGATACAAAGGAAGATACCTTATCCTGGTCCACGGAGAGATCCAGCTCGATCTTCACCGGATTTACCTCCAGGTCTTTCTTTTTCATATACCGCTTTACAAGGTTTCCCTTGAGCTCCGTCCCCTGAATGGCCTCAGCTACCTCATCCCGGTTATCCCAGGCGACGCCAAGGGTCTGCGCGTCGGACTTCGCCTCCGTGCCGTTTACCACAAGCGTGATATCCTGATTTAATTTTTCATTTACATAACTCTCAATCTGCTTTTCGGCTTCCTCTTCCGTAAGTCCGGAAAGACTGACGGCTCCAACAGAGACCCCGTCCGGGATTCGTTCATCTGCCAGTGTGAAAACCGGGGCAAGCCAAACAAGTCCGGCGCTTAAAATCGCCGTCATGCCTGCGATCCACACATTTTTCTTCATTCTTTTCTCCTCACTGATATCTTCCTGATGCCTGATAGATTTTGGGGCTTCAGCCCGTCACGATTAAAAAATAGAAAGAAGGGAGCCGAGGATCATCGGCACTACCATTGCGAGTACAACTAATACGATTACGATGGTAGAGAAAATCTTTCTTGTCTTTTTATCATTCATGTTAAACACAACATTCACCTCTTCTTGCTTTCCATTCCGGTTACAGCCCATGCCCTGAGCAAACTGCATCAGATTTTACCGATGTTCCGCATTCCAGATCAAAAAGTCCTGGCTGCCATATGCTGTAACTCATTCCGAACTATATTCACTAATATTCATTTTCTCAGGGTTCCGGAAAACTATCCCTGTTTTTTCGTATTTTCCGGGATTCTTCCATACTGGAAAATAATCTTGTCGATCATCCGGGATATTTCATTTCCGGACATGTGATCGATCTCGACAGTTATGTCTATTCTATGATATTTTAGTAAATCCTGCAAGTGTTCTTTTTGCCTTTTCGACGCCGTCCGTTCCTTTTTTGCCTTATATTGGAGCATTTTGGCAGTGAAGAGTTCCAGACGTTCTTTGCCAAACCTTTTTTTCAGTTCCTGGTATAGATTGTGGGCGGCATAGGCATCGGAAAGTGCCCGGTGTGCCGTATCCTGGGTAACCTCAAAGTACGCGCAGGCGGCACTCAGATTCTTCTTTTCCTCCCCCGGCATCAGATACCGGCAGAGTTTCAGTGTATCGACCCCGTATTTCTCGAATTTCCGTTTCTGGTTCACTGCGGCCTGTACGAGGAAGCCGTAGTCAAAAATGATCTGGTGGCCGAGAAGCGGGAGGTCTTCGGTGAAGGCCAGGACCTCATCCAGGATCTCCTCGATTCCCGGTGCACCTTTTACCATATCATCGGTGATCCCCGTCAGTTCCACGATCCGCTCCGGGATTTCCCGGTGCGGATTTACCATAGTGTGGTAAGTGTCCGTCGCCTCACCGTCGATCACCTTCACCATGCCGATCTCCGTGATCTTTTCGTGACGGGCACCGATGCCCGTCGTCTCAAGATCCAGGGCGACATAAGAATTTATCATTTCATCTGCCATGTCTGTTCTCCATCTTTATTTTCACTGCATCATCACATATCTGCACAATTTTCTTCATATCCGTGCTGGTTTTGCTGGCACCATCCGGCTTCCCTTCTGGTCATACCGGAAGCGGACTGCTCTGGCGTTTCCTGATAACGGATCCCGATTTTTATAATCAAACAATACAAACGTTCCATCTTCCATATGTTCCAGATGAGCCATTTTCGCCATCTGCTTCGAATCAAATCCCGCATAGTCCGTAAGCCACTGAGGACTCTCTTCCTCCGCCATGAAGAATTCCCGCACTTCTTTCTTGTATGGGGACTGGTCACTGGCAAAGGACGGGCGGCTCTTGATATTTTCGCGGACATAGAGGTCGTACATCAGGCTGTCGCGGAAGTCAGCTAGTGTCAGTTTTACTGCTGTTTCTGCAGCTTTCACGCCGGTTTTCTGCTCCATTCCTGCCGGGTCTTCTGCCGCAGACGTGCTCTGTTCCACTTTAACCTCTTTTTCCTCTAAAAATCTATAAAGGATCTCATACCTTGCCAGCCTGCTGTGACTGATCCCTGTCAGTCCGTTCTTCTCATAATATTCCGCCAGACTCGTAAAAATTTCCGACGGACGCGCAAATTTCTTTTCCAGCAGCTTCATGGTTGCCGGGAACTGTCCGCTGTTGTAGTAGACCTCCACCATGTCCTCCACGCCCTTCAGCCGGATCACATCGCTGTAGGGCAGCCACTTCGTGGAAAGGACTTCGTATGGCGGAATTCCCCGGTATTTCAGATCATATGCCGCGACCTGCTCTTCCATGTAAGAGCCCTTCAATACTTTTAAGAATCCCATCTGAAGCTGGTCGGGACGCATCCGGTAGACATCGTCGAAGGAGCGCATGAAAGACTCATAATTCTCATAGGGAAGTCCCGCGATCAGATCCAGGTGCTGATGGGTGTTCCGGTAATCGTAGACCCGGTCCACCGCCTGTTTTAGTTTCACAAGGTCCATGTGTCTGTGGATTTCCTTGATCGTATCCGGGTTTGTGGACTGGACACCGATCTCAAGCTGAATCAGCCCCGGGCGCATCTTTCCGATAAGTTCCAGTTCCTCCTCATCGAAGATATCCGCGGAGACCTCGAAATGGAAGTTTGTGATCCCATTGTCATGTTCCACGAGATAACGCCAGATTCCTAACGTGTGATCCCGCTTACAGTTGAAGGTTCTGTCCACAAACTTGACCTGTGGAACCTTGTGGTCCAGGAAAAACTGCAGTTCCGGGAGTACCAGGTCCAGACTCCGGAAACGCACGGTTTTATCAATGGAAGACAGGCAGTAGCTGCAGGAGAACGGGCAGCCGCGGCTGCTCTCGTAGTAGACGATCCTGTTCTCGAATCCAGCCATATCGTCATAGTAGAACGGGATCTCGTCCAGGCTCAGAAGGCGCTGGGGACCACGTTCCACGACCTCGCCGCTCTCAGCGCGGTAGGTAATTCCCGGAATGTGATCTAAGTCTAAGCTTGCTGCACACAGTTCTTCCCTTTTCAGATACGCCCGCACAAGCTCCGTAAACGTCAGCTCGCCTTCCCCGCGCATCACGCCGCAGACATCCGGCTCCCTGGTCAGCACTTTTTTCGCGTCATAGGACACTTCCGGTCCGCCGAGCCAGATCTCCACCTCCGGCAATACTTTCTTCACGTCACGGACGATCTCCATGATGTAGGAAATATTCCATATATAACAGGAAAAGCCGATAAAATCCGGCTTTCTCCTGTAGATATCCTGTAAAATTAAGTCCATCTGGTGATTGATGGTGTATTCTCCGATCTCGATATCCGCCCCCGGGATCTTCGTCCGCGCAAAAGCGCGCAGACTGTAGACACCCGGATTCGAGTGGATATATTTGGCGTTGATCGCCGCCAGCAAAAATTTCATTCGTTCCTCCGTTATACCCGGTACTCGATCTTACGGCCTGTCGGGTTGTACTGGTAATAGCGCACACCCGCCGCATTCAGCATTCTCTTGGATGCCCGTGTGGACGCGTCGTTCGCGTACTTATCGCTCTCGTAGACGATGGTCTGGATGCCCGCCTGTATGATCGCCTTCGCGCACTCGTTGCACGGGAACAGTGTTACATAGAGCTTGCTGCCTTCCAGGCTGCCGCCGCGGTAGTTTAAGATCGCGTTCAACTCACTGTGTGTCACATAGAAATATTTTCTATTATACGGGTCCTCGTCCATCTTATCCCACGGGAACTCGTCGTCGGAACAGCCCTTCGGGAATCCGTTATAGCCCATGGACAGGATCTTGTTGTCCTCGCTCACGATGCACGCGCCGACCTGTGTGTTCGGATCCTTGGAGCGCATGGCAGAAAGCTTTGCAACTCCCATGAAATACTCGTCCCAGGTAATGTATCCGTTTCTCTTTTCTGACATAGATCGTCCTCCATTTCATATATGTAACTGCCCAACGCTCTCACAGTTACGGGTAAAATCCATTTCTCATATTAATTGATCGTACTTTTGCCTTTACTGCAGCCACCGCAGCAAGCGCAGGCCTTCCAGCAATTTTATATGTTCACAATATGATATCCGGCTGCCTTGCACAGGCGGTTCATGATCGCCTGGCCGAGCTGGTCTTTGGAAAAGCTCTCGGAGAAAATGCAGTCAACCTTTCTGGCATCGAAATCACGCAGAACTGCAAACAAGTTGTGGGCCACCGTCTCCTCGTGTTCCCGGCTTCCGATCACCTCGAGGTTTCCGCCCTGGTACATGTCCTGACTCTCCTCGGTGCAGATGATGCCGACTTTCTTTCCCTCTGCTTCCGCTTTCTTTGTCTGCTCATTGATGTAGGCAACGACCTTGTCCATGTCGCCTTCCACCAGTGTCATGTCCGCCTTCGGGGCATAATGGCGGTACTTCATTCCCGGCGCCTTCGGCTTGATATCGCCGCTGACCGGTCCTAAGATCACTGGATCGATATCCACCTGGCCCAACGTCTCACGCAGCATCTCAATGGTGATCGCGCCCGGGCGGAGAAGTGTCGGGATCTCGCCGGATACATCCACGATAGTGGATTCCACGCCGATTCCCACAGCGCCGCCGTCGATGATCATCTCGATCTTTCCGTCCATGTCCTCGATGACATGTTCCGCCTTTGTCGGGCTCGGTCTTCCGGAAGTGTTGGCACTCGGTGCCGCGATCGGAACACCTGCGAGATGGATCAGGCAATTTGCC
This sequence comes from Clostridium sp. MCC328, assembly GCF_018785465.1. Classification (NCBI taxonomy): domain Bacteria; kingdom Bacillati; phylum Bacillota; class Clostridia; order Eubacteriales; family Clostridiaceae; genus Clostridium; species Clostridium sp. MCC328. The sequence goes on along the minus strand of NZ_WQPW01000133.1, from coordinate 7,115 downwards.
ACCGGATCCACCGGCATACGGACCGCAACGGTATCAAGACCGCCGGTGGTTCCGTAAGGTACGATGTCCTTTTTCGGGAAGATCATGGTCAGCGGACCCGGCCAGTACTTTTCAGCCAGTTTCCGGCCCGCCTCCGGGATCTCCTTCACGATCGCCGGAAGTTCTTCCATACAGGAAATATGGGCGATCAGCGGGTTGTCGGACGGACGTCCTTTTGCCGCGTAGATCTTCTTTGCCGCTTCCTCATTCAACGCGTTGGCACCAAGGCCGTAAACGGTCTCCGTCGGGAACGCCACGAGACCGCCGTTTTTCAAGATCTCAGCCGCCTCTAAAAGCCCTGGATTCTTTTCCAGCGTCTCTCTTGTCTTCTCTTCCTCTTTGATACGAACTACTTTTGTATTCATGTTCTGCACTCTCGATTCTATTACTCAAATGTCCAGAAAACCTGTGTTTCTTCTATACGGTTTCCCATTTTTACGCTCATGCGGCGGTATCGCTGTGGCCTGCCGCGTAATGATAAAGGTGCTGCATAAAACCGCAGCACCTTACTTTGTTCAATTGCGTATTCAGTTTAGCACATGAAAGTTATGGTTGCAACAGATTTCCGGCGGATTTACAGGCTTTTCCGGCATCGTTTCCATTCATTTCAATTTTTCTGTTCTTCTTAATATTGATGTAATAATGATCTGTCCACCGGTTTCTCAGCACTTTTTACTATTTCCTGAAACAGTGCCTTAGTCTTTCCACTTTCTGATCTCTTTCAGCCCTGAAAGGATCGACTCCACAAAGCTGTCGTAGATCTGGTTGCCCTTCTCCGCCGTCGCCCCGCTTGGATCGCCGCCGATTCCGATGGGCTTTCCGTCCTCGGTCTCCCACTCTTCTGAAACCCAGCCAAGAGTGATCGGGCCATATACGGTGAATGTCTTGTTTCCCATGAACTTTCTCGGGATTCCCGCCTCGGAGGTCTCCAGCTTTACTGTCTCCGGGCGCTCCGCGAGAACCATGGATGTCTCCATCTCACCGCCGTGGAAATCCCAGATATTTCCAGGTGTCACAGTGTCTTTTACCGCCTGGTTTCCGAAGAATGCGCCACAGTTGATGATAAATACGGCGATTCCGAGCTCACTTCTTACCTCCCTGCTTAAGACCTGGATGATCGGGGAGTTTCCGCCGTGGCAGTTCAAGATTGCGATCTTCCTGAATCCGTGATGCGCCAGGCCTTTGCAGATGTCGTAGAGAACATGATAAAAGGTATCCGGCTTTAAGGTGACAGAACCGCAGAAGTTCACATGTTCCGTGCTGAGTCCCACCGGGATCAGCGGAAAGATCAGCATCGGATAGTCCGGGATCTCCCGGTCTAAGGCCTCTTTGATCCGTCTCGCCGTTCCCTCCGCGATGATCTCGTCTGTACCCAGCGGACACTGGTTTCCGTGCTGTTCCAACGCTCCCACCGGGATCATGATCACCGTCTCGTCCTTGTCGACCTGTTCCATTTCCAGTCTTGTCAGTTCATTATAATATCTTACCATTTTATTTTCTCCGTTTCTTAAGTCATTGCCGCTTCACTATCTCATTTCGGTCGTTATCCGTCAAGTACTGCCGCCACCTGCCAGCACTCACTTTTGTGCCTGCGCAGGCTTTTGCTCACTTCTCGCATAAATTGTAAGTCCCCCGAGGCAGACACGGCTTTCGCCGTCTCTATCCCGGGGGAATTTCCCATTTCAGGTGTTATGCCGCCGTATTTTCAGTTTTCTTTTCTCTCTGAACCCCTGCATGGATGATCACGCTGACATGCTTATATACAAGTGCTGTTACGATCGCGTTCAGTCCGCATTTTACAAGGTTGAACGGAACGATCATGAAGATCGCGAATGTATACAGGTTTGTAACTGCCGGGTTGATCTTTGTTCCCATTGCGATGATGTTCTCGATTCCGCCGAAAGCAACTTTTGCGTAGAACGGAAGTGTGATCGCGCAGTTTACGAATACAGCGCCGACGATAGCACAGATGACACCGGCAGCGAGAGCGACCATAGCGGTCTTTTTCGTTTTATGTCTGCGGTAGATCAGGGCAGCCGGTACGGAGAACATGCAGCTTCCGATGATGTTTCCGAGCTCGCCGACATAGTAAGTGCTTGTTCCGTTTAAAAGCAGCTTTAAGAGGTTCTTAACGATCGCGATCAAAGCTGCCTGGGCCGGTCCCATGGCAAAGCCGCCGATCAGTACCGGGAGCTCCGCGAAGTCCAGCTTGTAAAACGGCGGTGCAAACGGAACCGCCACCTGGATCGTCTCCAATACGGCTGCGAGTGCGCTGAACATGGCGATCAGCACGAGATTTCTGACACTTAATACTTTGTTCTGGTTCATAATGTTCCTCCTTGTACTTGTTGTTCTTCTGTTACAAGGAATTGCTGTGCAGGATTGCCGGCTCACACGGACTCGGGGGATGATTCCCTGTCCATGTAAATAAAAAGACCCCGGACCATTGAAAAAGTCCGGGGCTTGAATGAACTACTCCTGTCATACAATTTCTTCTCTCATCCAGACTATACTGTCGGTTTTGGAATCTCACCAAATCAGCTGCTTTCGCAGGTCGCGGACTATACCGCCGGTGGGGAATCGCACCCCGCCCCGAAGAACGATATTTATTTGTTCGTTAACAGAATATCACATTTTGCTTCATACTGCAATATTTTTTATTCTTAGCGGAAATGTCCATAAGACTGTCCTGCCGCCATACCACCGCGGAGCTCCGCCATCTCGCTGACTGTCACGAGCTGGTAACCTCTTCTCGTGAGTTCAGGAATCAGCGTCTCTGCCGCAATGACGCTCTGCTCATAGAGGTCATGCATCAGGATGATATCTCCATCCTGCACCTGTCTGAGAACTGTGTCGATGGTGTGCTGCGCGTTTCTCGTCTTCCAGTCCAGTGTATCCACGGACCAGATGATGGACGGCATTCCAGCCTTTGCGAGGACCGCCTTACTGGCATCATTGATCTTTCCTCCCGGCGGGCGGACACCTTTCGGCGCGTTTCCGCCTGCTGCCACAATGGCATCGCGTGTCTGATTTAAGCTCTGTAATATCTCTCCCTCAGACATTCCTGTCAGATATGTATGTGCCCAGGTATGGCTGTCTGTCTCGCATCCGAGATCCGCCATGCGCTTTACGGTAGACGCATAGGACGCAACTCGGTTGCCCACCATGAAGAATGTGGCTCTTCCGCCGTTCGCTTCCAGGGAATCCAGGATCCGGGGCGTATACTTCGACGGACCGTCATCAAAGGTCAGGGCAACCATCGGTCTTGTCGGGTCAACGCTCTTTCCATTCGGGCCTTCCGGTACCTCCGCACCTTTTCCCGTCACCGTTACCCAGAGACCATCCACACGGAGTCCCTGTCCTTCGGTTCCCGCAGTCTCCCCGTTCTTCACCGGAGTTGTCCAGGAGCCATTCTGATATACAGAGTAATAAACATCATAATTCTCCGCAAGCTGTCCGGTAAATGCCATGCGGACCGCTTCTAACGGCATATCTGTCTCGGTGCTTCCATTCGGAGTCATATTTTCCTGCCAGGAAAGCCATCCGCTTCCGCTTAAGTTCACCTGGTAAGAAAGCGTGCCGCTCATTCCCTCAGGTTGTCCTTGAAGGCTGGCGCGGATCGCCGTCACATAGCTTCCGGTTCCAGCACGCGCTGTTTTGCTGTCACCATGATACCCACTCCAACCGGTTCCATGCTCATAAATTCCGTAAACTGCGCCCATATCCGCCGCATATGCCGGATCACCGGTGATTCCCACCGATGCAGCGCAGATCAATACAGCCGCCAGCACCGTGCGGACTGCCTGTCTGATCTTCTTCCAATCCATAAGTTCCCCTCTTTTCCCAGTGATCTTCTCACCATATTGATCGTATTTGTAACTGTTCCATACCTTCGCAGCTACTCATGCCCATATTTTAACATGAAACCGAGAATAAAGGTACCTCTTCCAGACCTTTTTCGTAAATTTCAGAAAAACGTCAGAATTATAACAGAAATCATATTTTAACACTTGCGCACATCATAGCGCGAGCTTGCCTGATCTGCATTTTTTTTATATAATGTAGTATGACTTACAGGGGTTATTTATCGAAAGGAGTAACAAAAACATGATTCAGAATCTGAATGAGGAATTATTTTCTTTTATCAAAAAGAGTCCGACCGGTTTCCATGCTGTTCATGAGCTGGCAAACTACCTGACTGAGGCAGGCTTCGAGCGTCTCGCTGAGGGCAATACCTGGAATCTCGCTGAGGGCGGAAAGTATTTCGTAACCCGCAACCAGTCCGCGATCATCGCGTTCAAAGTATCCCGCAAGGATTATTCCGGCTTCCATATCGCGGCAAGCCACAGTGACTCCCCGACCTTAAAGATCAAAGAGTCTTCTGAGATGAACATCGAGAACCAGTATATAAAATTAAATGTTGAGAAGTACGGCGGAATGCTCTGCGCACCGTGGTTCGACAGACCTCTCTCCGTTGCAGGACGCATCATCGTAAAAGACGGCAACCGTCTCACAACAAAACTGATCAACGTTGACCGTGATCTTCTCATGATCCCGAACCTCGCAATCCACATGAACCGTGAAGTAAACGACGGTTACAAGTACAACATCCAGAAAGATATGCTTCCGTTATACCGCATGAGCAATTCCGGAAAGGCATTCAAAGAGATGATCGCTGAGGAGGCAGGCGTTTCCGTTGACCAGATCAAGGGAATGGACCTCTTCCTTTACAACCGTATGGAAGGTACTGTATGGGGCTGCGACGGCGAGTTTATCTCCGCTCCGCGTCTTGATGATCTCCAGTGCGCATTCACGTCCACAATGGCTCTCTTAAACAGTGAGAGCGACCGCTGCATCCCGGTCGTTGCCGTATTTGACAACGAGGAAGTAGGAAGCGGCACAAAACAGGGCGCCGGCTCCACATTCCTTTACGACATTCTCCGCCGCATCAACCGCAGCCTTGGAAGAACAGAGGAAGAGTACCTCACGTCCCTCGCTTCCAGCTTCATGGTATCCGCGGATAACGGACATGCCGTACATCCGAACTACGCTGACAAGACCGACCCGACAAACCGCACCTACTTAAACGGCGGTCTCGTAATCAAGCACAGCGCAAACCAGAAGTACACAACAGACGCTGTTTCCGCAGCTGTTATGCGCTGCCTCTGCGAGCGCGCAGGTGTTCCGTACCAGGAATTCTTAAACCGTTCCGATATCCTCGGCGGCTCCACTCTCGGAAATATCTCCAACGCGCAGGTTTCCTTAAACACTGTAGACATCGGACTTCCGCAGTTAGCTATGCATTCCCCGTATGAGACTGCAGGCTCCAAGGATATGGCCTACCTGGAGAAAGCATTTGAGGAGTTCTTCAAATCCGCGATCCGTGCTGAGGGCGACGGTACGCTTGTACTTGAGTAATTCTGATAATAAAATCCGCCGGAAATATTCGTGTTTCCGGTGGATTTTTTATCCTTCCAGTCCAGATGACCGTGTGGAACGTTTCTTTTTTCCTTCTGCCACCTGGAAAAGCAGTTTTTCCGTATATCTCCGGGTAACTGCCTCCGATTCTGAAATTTTTCTGCCCAGATTTGTCTCTACCGCGTCGAATCTCTTAGGCACTGCGTCCATTTCTGCCCGCATCGCGCTCATATTCTTATCCATTCCCTCCATCCTTGCAAGCATACGATCCAGTTTTTCATTTGTTTCAACCCATTTGGCATTCAGCTCCTGCATACTCCTTGTCAAGCTGATACGATTCTTCTTTATTTCTGATCTCAGATCATTTTCCACCTTATCGATCTTTTCATTACATTCTGTGATCTGTTCTTTGCAAGACGTGATCTTCTCCTCACAAGCGGTAATCTTTTCATCGCAGGCCGTGATTTTCTCCTCACAGGATGCAATCTTTTCATCGCAGGCGGTAATCTTCTCCTCACACGATGTGATCTTTTCATCGCAGGCCGTGACCGTGATTTTCTCCTCGCACGATTCGATCTTTTCTCCTGTCCGTGCCTCCGATGCTGCAATCTCTGCCCTCATCCGGTCTTCTGATGCAATAAATTTTTCATCCATTCGGCCCTCAAAGGCAACGAATTTCTCATCCATAAGATCCGAAATCTGTTTCATATCTTCTTTTGTCAAGGTATCCTCTCCTTTAATTTTTTCATCCCAATTAGTAAAAGAATCATAGCATATTGACCTTGTGACATACTCCCTCCACTTAGCTAACACTTGAAGTGGGGGCTTCTCGTTCGATTGCCCTATTGGGCAAAGCATAGGCGAGCTATCCCCGTGTGTCCCACGGTTCTGTTATTACGAGCGGGACTGTTTCGTATCTACGCAGTCCCGAACAAAATCTACGTTTTTGGGGGGAAATCAGGAAATTTTTCTTTCTGTATCAAGTTCAACTCCCGATATTCTCAAGCCTTCCCTGCAAATATTGATAGCTGCATTCTCATCACGGTTCATCTGATTTCCACAGGTGCAGCTATAGATACGGTCTTCCAGTTTCAACTCCTTTTTGAGTTTTCCGCAACAGCTGCAGATTTTTGAGCTGGGATACCACTTATCGATACGAACCAGTTTCTTGCCGGCACGTTCTAATTTGTAGGAAAGAAACTCAGTAAACATTCCCCATCCATTATCATGAACACTCGTTCCAAACCTTGAATCCTGACTCATTTCTTTCATGTTCAAAGATTCTATGCACACAAGATCGTAAAAATTGGTTATCTTTCTGGATTCCTTGTGCAGATAATCTTTGCGCTGACGTGCGATATGAGCATGGAGTCTGGCTATTTTCTTTTTCTGTTTCATGTAACGGCTGCTCCTCTTTTCGCAATGACTCAGCCTGCGCTGCTCCCTTGCAAGTTTTTCCTGGGATTTTCGGAAAAAATGAGGATAATCTGCATGAGCTCCATTGGAATCTACATACAATTCGCTCATGGAAAAATCAAGTCCGATTGCGGTTTTTACTGACCTGATTTCATGTTCCGCTTCTTCTGCCGCATACAGTAATGATACATAATACTTGTCATCTGCTTCCTGGCTGACGGTGGCACCCTTCAATATGTAAC
>NZ_WQPW01000132.1:15508-65029 GCF_018785465.1 Clostridium sp. MCC328 | reverse complement strand
TGAAAAGCAATATTCAGCTAAAATACAGTAACTATGTGGCTTTCAGCCACTTTCACGGCTGATCCGTGAATAATCTAGGTGTAATTATAAAATCTAATCCATTTTCCAGCATAGTGTATTTCACGTTCATGCGCCTCCCATATACTTCATGTCAAAGCATTTCCCATATTTATACAGTTTTATTAACATGAGTTTTTATATAATCCGCAACGTCATCTATTTCCGGATAAATCTTTGCCTTATTTATTCCTAAACTTTCCAATTCATTTAATAACTCGGCCTTTTTATCAATAATGCAGATTGCAATCTTTTTATTATCCAATTTTAAGCGCAGATTTGATAATGTATTATACTTTTTGTTACCATATATTTCATCAAGCAGTCCACAAACAACAAATGCGCCTTCTTGATTATCAATTCTTCTGTTCTTTTTTGCAGGAATACAAACAACAGCATCTCTTATATCCTCTGCCCTTATTTCCGATTTAAACCCCGGACGTTCCATTCGCACCTCGTGAACGAGTCGTTCAACATTATCATTAAAATCATTCACATTCGATGCCTTAATAAAACTTGAATGGTAAAATTGCATTTGTTCACTTTTGGTAAATAAGGGAAGTGATGCAAGCATTGCAACAGTATCACTTTGAAAATATTTTATTGAATCCAGATTCTGTGAAAAAATTATTATTTCACCATGATACGAATGTTGGGATTCACAGGCAAAAAATAGTGCAATCAATGGATTTTGGGTAATATCTAGCAATCTTGTTGGTAATCCATAGTGTTGCATTTCTGCCAGTTTTTCTATATGAGATTTTAATCGTTCAAATTCAAAAGGACATTTCGCCATTAATTCTAAATACATTTTCTTTTCGTTTGATAACCATTCTTCTTTTCGAAATAACGATGGTTTCAAATCATAAGAAACTTTACTGTGCCCTCGAAAAAACAGTTTGCCATCATTTTTTCTTATTTGTCCCAAAAAATCTACATACTGATTAATTGAAGATATGAAGTTAACCTCAACCTTGGCTGCATCAAAAACAATTCCGTTTGACATCCTGATATCATACTCATGCTCATGTTCATTCCAAGTTCTGTATAACTCTTTTACACAATCAAGCTTCTTATCAACAGATTTGTACATTTGAAAAATAAAATAAATAATGGCAAAATAATTGTATTCATCAAAAGAACATTTATTTTTTGATGTTTTTTCTTCAAGTTCTTTAAGTACCGGTAGCATTATTGTTTCGAGTTCCTTAGTGTTTGTAGCATACTTTCCTGCGAAAACCTTAGCTAATGGAGAATCTAATCTCTTCAAATTATTTTCAATTTCAGATTTAGAAGTTCTCGGTCGCCCTATTAACGGATTAATATCACAATATCCTTCTGATTGCAATTTTTCAAACATCATCTTCTCAAAAGCACTTTTGACAATGGCATTATATTCCAATTCTCCTAGTTCACCATAAAAGAAAAAAAACATTTTACGTTCCTCCTTCGTATATGTCACAGTTTATTACTGCTACATTACACAACACAATTTTCAAATTACTGATACTTTTCCACACCTTCAATATTGGTTTTCTCATCATAATTAAAAACAATTCCCACACTATATCTTGCTCTAGTTATTGCAACGTAAAATTGAGACCTTGTTTTGGGTTGCAATTTTTTTGAATGATCCTTCATCCAGTTTTTCATTGTTCCGGTTGGATAAATTAAGACTCTATCATATGTTAATCCTTTAGACTCGCCCATATTTATTGCAGAATACCCGTCATTTACTTTTACTGTTCTCTTCTCCCTGAGTTGTATTGGCTTAAATTCTTCTAAATATGCATCAACATCATTCGGTCTTACCAAATAAACTCCGTCATGCCCTGTTACCTCAAATTGCTTTGTTCCAGTTTCGCCATATTCTTCATACAACTGCGATGAATATGAACATATACTTTGGTTATTTCTGTAAGAATCATTCAAAGTCTCTTTATCAATAATGCAATCTATTTTTTTACACTCACTTCTAATAAATTCTTCTATCTTACCATCCGCATACTTCTTATACTTTGCTTCATTATGCGTATGATATGTTACCTGTCTGGGATCTCCTACCATTGTCACATCACAATCCGCTTGCAACATACTTTTTATGATGTCTAAATCATATCCCGCCAAATCTTGAATTTCATCTATATATATCTTAGGATAAATCCTGCTAATTCTTTGCGAAACCCTTCCTTTAGTCTCCTTTTCACAACGACATACAAATTTTGCAATCTTATCAGAATACATTTTCATTCCATCCGTGAAATAAAAATTTCTATAGTCCTCTTCTGCATAATATACCGGACCATATTTACCATTATATTTTTTCCCAGACTTTTCATTAACTAATATCATACCATTAATCTTATCATCTAAGACCACTCCCTGAAATGGTCGAACCCCATGCTGTAAAAGAAATGAGTACCATGTTTGTATGGTAACATTATGCGGAACACAACCATTAAGTTCTACAAATTTTTTACGGATTTCCAGTTCATTAGCAATAGTGTATGTTGTTATTAACACACTGTCCGATTGTTGCATCGCCTGTCTAACCAAATATGTAGTTTTACCAGATCCTGCTGCCGCAATTATCAATCTATTTACCATTTGATAGCCTCCAAAATATATTCCGGTATTTCTATCTGTTCAGAAGATTCGAAGATTTTCAATCCGCATTCCGTTTTGTTATGCTTCATAAATTTCCTCAAATCGTCCTCATCCGTATAAGCAGTACCAAAAATACGATTTAACTTATCTAAACCATTAGCTTTCAAAAGTTTCGGTTCTAAAGTGTTGTAATTATAATCACTCTTGCCAATCTTAAGTGTCCCTGTGTCCACAACATCATCAACACATATCTTTATATATTCTTTCTGATTTGCACCTATATAATTTTCATACTTTTTGTTGATAGCTGCCAAATCCCCATCGTTATCTGTAACAACCGCGATTTTTGTCTGAATACAATCTGCAATCTCAAGGAAACGTAAAAATGATACACCTACGGAAATCACTTCTATACCATCCTCTATCGGCAACCGCCCATCATTAAGTTGCATATATGCTTTTTGAATCACCAGCTCGTCCGAATCTCCTTCACACAAAATAGCTTTCTTACATAAAATCATTCGCAATGTATCATACCCAGCCACCTTCTTAAAGAAATTATATGTATCTCCCGATAGTTCAGAAAATTTTATTATCCTTAAATTCTCAAGTAGCATCACTTTCCTCAATCCTAACTTATTTGCAACCAAACTACTATGTGTTGAAATAAGTATCTGTTTTTCTGCATATTGTTCCGAAATACACTTAATCAATTGATTCAATCTTGTATGTGACAGATGATTTTCTGGTTCTTCTAACAAAATAATACTTGCATTTTGTGAGGTACGTTTTGCTAATGCCAGTTCCGTCTTAACAACACATTGCTCTCCCTTTCCCACATAATGAAATGGTATTTCATCCAATTGTGTAACAAGGCTATTCTCCCATGCATTCATAGTAACCAATTCTACTGATAATGCTATTTTTTTATCTGTCAAACTTGCATCCTGATTTATTTTATTGTTAATGGCTTCTATTGAAGGATCATTAATAAATGTATCCCTCATTTTTCTATGTGCCTGTGCAATAGATGTTATATCCTCCGGTTCCAATGCCCCCTTTATAATTCTTGACAAATACAGATCATTTCCACTTTGATATCTATATTCAGATGAATCAATCAAACTTGATTTATAAGGTATGCCACGTGTTGTGATTGCATCTCTGGCAAAGGTTGTCCATGTAATATCATAATATTCAATTGGCAAGCTTTTAACATTGCCCTGTTGCACTAATGCCTCATATTCATCTGCATATTTGTCATTAAATGCAATTTTGAAGCAAAATCCTTCCGCACTGTTATCTCTATCTGAATTTGCATCCCCATTCATCAAAGGATTTTCATCCCCACCAAAAAAGATTTCTATTGTTATGTATGGAAGTGCTATAGGTGCCGTGCCTAACAAAACAATATACTCATCTACTGCCTCTTTATTAAAAATATACTGCGAAATTTCATTCCAAATACTCTTCCCGCTAATAATTCCGGTTAGTGCCAGATTTATAGCTTCTAGTATTGTAGACTTTCCCGCTTCATTATCTCCAACAACAATGTTTAAACCTTCTTCAAGAGTAATTTCAAAATCTTTATAGCATTTAAAATTATGAATTTTGACTTTTCTAATAAACATTCTATATCTCCTCATATTGCTCATATGTATTTCTGCCAAAAACAACATCTTTTCCCATCATGAGAAATATACTATATTACCTATTTCTATACACTTACGTATAAATCCAAGATTTCATCTCTATTTTTTCTTCTAAGATAATATTTCTGCTTTCCTTCCCATGGCCACCGACTTCATATACCACCATATGTATATACTGCTTGTGCTCTTTCTTTTGATATTTTGTCAAGTATATGCCTAAATTGTAACCTCCACTTAACTTTCTCTTTATTTCCTTATCCAAAATCTCAAAGTACTTACTATTATTATTTATTTTCTCTTTTACAATTTCGCTCATTGGAGAGTCAAACAAAAAAGTGTGATAAATTGATATTGTTTCCTGATATCTAAGCATAGCATATGGTATATTGTACTTATTTACTGCTTTATAACTATACGCATGAGATTCCATAAAAACTTCATACATATGTTCCATTACAGAATTCGGTATATTAACTCCTACAATACCTCTAATATCCTGCTTTATCCTTCTCCAATTCTTTTCAATAATTTCTTTTATTTCCTCGGACTCTTCTGTTTTTGTTCTTATTTCCGTGTTCCCCAATGGTGATGGCTTATATAATGAGCAATTTTTCATCTCAGCCTCATTCCAATACGGAAAGCCTTCTACCGCTCGACCTGTATGTTTCCCATAAAGAGTTACTTTATGGGTTACATTCTGCATCATTTCTTCCCCATACATATTGACAATCTGAATTGGATTTCCACATTCAGGACAAATCGAATACAAAGAAAGTCGTTTATCCTTATTAGTTCTGTAATAAGGATAATCGTGGCATGTCTGTTTTTCAAATTCATCTACTGAAAGTTTCAGTGCCTTTCCTTTTTCTATTGCAAAAACATCCATATCATCAAACCTCCCGATTCAAACTATTTTTCCTTTCTGCTCTTTACCATTTCGAAAAATCTATTAAGTATTCCTATCCCATCCCAAGGACCAATCGAACATAAAAATCCGGGATTCTCCCGATCTGCTTCCATACGTAGCTTATCAATCAGTAAAATATTTTCAACCTGAAGCTTTGATAAACCTTCAACATCTCTTCTACGCTGATTTACACTTGTGGAATTTATGTACTTAAATAGTTTTCCTAAAATCCCTGCTACTACATCCGATAACTGCACGAATATGTCTGTCTCAGATTTCACAAACTTGAAATTATCTGCCATATTCTCCCCCATTGCTATCTGCTTTTTTACTATGTCCTGTACTGTCGTTTCCTCATCAAATATGTGCCTTGACTTCTGATATTTTCGGATAGGGTCAGCATAGAATTCCGCATAGTTTTCCTGCATAACATAATCATCGTTATCATGTAAAAATACTAATTCATCACTCTGTGCTGCCCTGGCAAGCATTCCTGCTAGGAACTTTTCCTCTTCCTTCATTTCTCTCCTGCTCCCGAGCAAGAACAGTAAGTCATTACAAAATGCTTCTACATCCTCCCGCTGTATATTGGGGTACTTATATTTGAACATCAAGATTTGTAATGCGTCTGCTTTCCCTTTAAACATATAATAAAATACACTCTTCATTTTAAAATAGTCATATCCAAATTCACTTATCTCATCAGGTTTTACAATGGAATCGAATATTTCAACAAGTGTATAAAATAAATTATTCACATTAGTGTAATGAATATAAAAAGGCGATTTATCTATCCATGATAAAGTTTCAAATAATCGTCTTTCCTTCACACACTGCAAAAAATCACCTTTTGCATACAGATTTTTAAACTTAATCTCTTCTACATTTGCTTGCAACTTTAATGGTTTGCGGAATGTTTCAAGCGAAGCTTCTACTTTTTCTTCCTCTTTTCTTACTAACCCTGCCAGCACAAAGTCAGCTGTATGATCCGTATTAAACTGCTGCTTACTATCATCAACCCAAAACTTTCTGCAATTATTACTTTCATCATAATAGAACACATACTTCGTTTGATTGTTGATCCCCCACATATCACACAGTTCCTGTTGCATGAAAACTAATGGATCTATATTCTTTTCTTCTGCCATAGAACGAATACCTCCCATATCAGAATTGTTCAACCTCTTCCAACACTTATATTATAGCACTTGAATATACCTTTTTCTATTCTTTTAAACACCAACGACCTATTTACAATACACAATGTGCATTCCACATTTTACACATTACACACGCTTCCGCGTTTTGAAAGTCTTTCCACTCATTGTCGATATAAATAAGAGGTAAAATGGATCAGGTTCCTAATAACTCTAAAAACAATAACTGAATTATAAAAAGGAGATACTTACACATGAATACACTTATTCCCATTACTGAGAAATACCTTGAATACTGTAAATCATAGAAAAGACTAGACTATAAGACAATTAAAGCATATCGAATTGATTTAAAACAGTTTACATCCTTCATTGCATTCTGCGCATGATAAAACGAGATTCCAGATCTTATCATCTTTTACAAATGACCATGGAATAAAATGGTCTACGTGAATGCTCTTCTGCAATTTTTTTCCGCAATAAAAGCATGTATTCTCTTCGAATTCTTTTCTAAGAATTTCTCTATATACCGACAGATTATCTCTGCGCGGTGTTGATAATTCCAATTTGTTAATTACTCTGATCAGAACATCATCATTGTTAATTTGCTCCAGCATACGCGCCCAGGAATAATAATTTAACTTTTCAAGTTCGTATTTATGTTTCAATATAAACTCATAAACACAGGGATTCAATGTGAGGCCAGATTCTTTCAAATCAAATGAATAAATCGTTCCATCAAAATCATTATACAGTGCCCCAATAACATTCTTTTTGCATTCCTGCACAACCAATTTAATTATACTTGTTCTCTTTCCTTCTTCAATAGATGCAAACTCTAATATGGATAACAACGGATTTTCCGTTGTTGCTTCCTGGAAAATTTTTTCTATCTTTGAATACTCCGATTTTCCATCTTTTCTCATTTGACACAAATGGTACTTAACAACTAAATTCCAATAGTTTTCTGCAAATTTGGCAAATAACTGCTCATACGTATAATAGATACCTTGTTCTTTGCTTTTTCCCGAAAAAACATTATCCAAAATTGCCTTAATCAAACCAAATTTATATGTATTTCTTTTTCTGCACTCATCTGAAAATACATAGTTGAACAATGACCATATATACTCTTCATCTAAGTCATATTTTGTTATTAAACCACATTTTAAATCCCAGCCTGCCATGCAACTATCACTATCTCCAATCAAACACAATGTTAGAAATCATCATCCTCATCACTATCATCATCAAAATACACGGCACCCCCGAACAATGCTATATGCTCTTCACGACTAGTACAAAGCATTTCATCTTTCATTATCTGTTTCGAAAGCATTGATTTCTCCATCATCATTTAAATCCATCCATTCACGCATATATAATACCCCCCTGATTCACCGCAGGTTCACCTGCAGACCTTCTTTTTCTCTATCATATCACAGATATTAGTATTTGTGTCGCATTTCAGGTGACAAAAAAGCTACAGTTTTTCCTGCATTTATGTATCTATCATAGGATTTAAAAAGACCGCTCCCCAAAATCTCAACCCGAGATCCTGGAAAGCGGTCTTCATCATTTTCCTTATTCAATATTCTGAGCAAGACGATAAGCCGGGTTATGTCGTTGGATGGTCATCTATCTAGGCCGTCCGTCACCGGACGGCTCAAGCGGCCTACCCGGAAGCAGACGGGCCGCCTTATGCTTCCTGTTTGGCCTTGCTTCGAGTGGGGTTTGCATGTGCCCTCCCTGTTACCATTGAGGCGGTAGTCTCTTACACTGCCTTTCCACCCTTACATGTTTCCATGCGGTTTATTTCTGTTGCACTGTCCCTGAAGTCGCCTTCGCCGGACGTTATCCGGCACCCTGCCCTTTGAAGCCCGGACTTTCCTCTCCTGCATCCCTTAGAACTGCAGCAGCGACCATCTGTCTTACTCAGAACTTGTTTATTTTAGCATATATTTATTTTGATGTCCAGACGTGTGTTTATATTTTTTTCGTTACGGCTTTTACAGAGTTACTGTACACGGGTAGGAATTTTCTGAACTGAAAATTCCGTACAGTACAGTGGTGGTAGTGGATTTTGCCGATTTGGAATGCGAAGCATCGGCAAAATCAGTTACTGTTTGCGCAAGGCGTGAACAGTAACTTTACAGATAATGTCCATATGGATGCACACTCCTATGAAAATACCACAGAAAAAAACGGATACAACTACACATTCAGACAGCTTCCCCCGATGAACTCCCTGAGAATCGAAGTCTTCGGGATCACATCACTGTCGATGGCAAGGAAATAGTCCAGGAATTTGAGAAGCCGCTTCGCCTCATCATACTCTTCCCTGTCTCTCGGGATATTGAAGAGCAGTGGTTCCGCATAGAGCTTCAATACCGCAAGCTCATACACAAGCGCGGAGTTAAACATCACATCGGCGCTCTCCTGGTACGGGAAGATATTCTTGTCCTCGCCGCGGCGCACCGACGGCCAGCGCTCGATCGTCTCTAACGCGGAGGTTCCTCTCGTTCTCGCATCCCGCACCATCCGGCGGATCAGTCGTCCGTCAGTTGTCGGGATCCGGTTGTGCTCATCCACATTCAACTGGGTCAGGGCGCTGATGTAGATCTTAAATTTACTGTCCTTCGGAAGTTCTGAGGACATCGCGTCATTCAGGCAGTGGATGCCCTCGATGACGAGAATATCCTTCTTTCCAAGCTTCAGCATTTCGCCTTTGTATTCCCTCTTGCCGGTCTTAAAGTTAAACCGTGGAAGTTCGATGGTCTTGCCGGAGAGCAGAGCGTTCATATCCTCATTAAACTGCGGAATATCCACGCACCCAAGCGCCTCAAAATCCGGCTGCCCGTTCTCGTCAAGCGGATACTCTTCCCGGTTGCGGAAATAATTGTCAACAGAAATCGGATGCGGATTGTATCCAAGTGCCGCAAACTGAGTTGAAAGCCTGTGGCTGAAGGTTGTCTTACCGGACGAAGACGGTCCCGCGATCATCACGATCCTGCGGTCCGGATCCTTCACTGCCTTCTCAGCAACCTGACCGATATTTTTTTCCTGCAACGCCTCCTGCATCAGAATCAGATCCTGCCCTCTGCCGTCCACGATCATCTTATTTAATGCGCCGACGTTCGGTACCTCAAGGCTGTCACTCCAGCGGTAGGAAGAATGCAGGATTGAAAACAGCTTCTCCCGGATCGCCGGATGCTCCACATGTTTCGGATCCGTTTTCACCGGAAGCAGGAGCAAAAATCCCGCATGACACGGAACAAGGTCAAAATACTTCACATAACTGGTGTCCGGAACCATATATCCATAAAAATAGTCCTCAAACTCCCCAATGCTGTAAATATTCACCCGCGACGCCCGACGATATTGGAACAGCTGCTCCTTATCATGCATCCCATGCTTTCCAAAAAGCTCCACCGCGTCATCTGTATTGACACTCCGCTTTTTCACCGGGATCGCTGCGTCCCTAAGCTTCTCCATATGTACCTTCACTGAAGTCAGCAGCTTCTCGTCCACCGGAATATCCCCGACAAGTTCTCCATAAATCCCGTTTCCCAGCGCAAAGTCGATCTGGATCTTCCTGATCTTCTCTCTCGGAATTACCTCATAAAACGCCTTCAGCATCAGAAAGATCGCACTGCGCTCATAAGTCTTATAACCTGCGTTTTCCTTCGCTGTGATAAAAGAAATCTCAGAATCTCCCGCCAGCGTTTTTTCGAGCTCCCTGAGCTTTCCATTGACCCGCACAAGCAGGATATCATTCTCATACTGATCCTGAAAATCTCTCGCGATCTCCAGATAGGTTGTTCCCTCCGGATACGTTTTTTCGATTCCATTCACCTTTACAACTGCCATAAAACCACCTCACACAACCTCTCCGCTGATGACATTCACAACATCAGCAACAGCAATTTCACTTCGATCTATAGCACCGGTCAGCCTCCGATCCCGGGTTGAGGCTGACCGGTGCGTCCCCGAAGCCAATTACCTACACAACGACCGCAGGAAACTTCACCGCCATCTTCACGACCTTAATATCAGCAGGCAGCTTCTCCTTCAAAAAACCTTCCATAAAATCCATAAAGATATGCTCCAGCCCATAATGCCCTGCATCAATGATCATCATCCCCTGAGCTGCCGCGTCGATTCCCTCATGGTGACTGATATCTCCGGTGATAAATGCCTGAGCGCCTGCCTTGAGCGCCTCATTAAGCTCACTTCCGCCGGCCCCCGGGCAGGTAGCTGCCTTCACAATTGGAGTATCCTCATAGAGTTCACTTCCATAAACAGTCACAAATGGAAGTCCAAACCGGTTCTTAACCTCTCTCGCGAGCTCCAAGCCCTTCATAGGCACTTTCAACGATCCTGTCTTACCGATTCCGTACTCCGTCCCGGAAATCTCTCCCATGGCCTCCAGCGGCTTCTGATCGGTAAAATTCAACCGGTCCGCCACAATATCTGCCATACACCCCGGTGCCGAATCAAAATTTGTATGCATCGCATAGTAGGACACATCCGACTGGATCAGGGACACAAGCCGTCTTCCAATAAAATCCTCGTCCGAAACATGCTTCACCGGCTTAAAGATCAGCGGATGATGGCTTAACAGCATATCTGCCCCGATCTCCTTCGCCCGCTCCACCGCCGCATCATCCGCGTCCAGCGTCAGAAGGATCTTCTTCACGTCCTTGTCGATCCGCCCCGCTAAAAGTCCCGGATTATCCCAGTCACAGGCACAGGACTTCGGCGCAAGCGTCTCTAAGATTTCAATGATCTCCCTACATTTCATGCTGTACCTCCTGATTTTCTTTTAACTGTAATTTCAACTCGGAAAGCCGCTCTGCCGCCCGCCCGGAATCTCCCGCTTTCGCGGAAAGATCCTCGATGAACCGCAGAATCTTCGCCTCTTCCTCCTTCAGATATGTAAGAAGAACCGGGTTCTTCGTTTGGATCAGATAATCGCCGTAAAGCATGCGGCTGTCCTCAGAAAGGCTTAAAACATCCGGATCCACTATTTTTCCCTCAGAATCTGCGTCTTTCTCTCTCCGCACATCCATCACCGTATAAAATTTCCCATCTTCAAGGACCATATCTTCCTTCCGGATCACAAAACCGTTCTCAAAAAGCCATCTTCTGACCTTAAAGATCTCCGACTGCGGCGATAAGACCCACTGTTTCACTGAATCCCACATATGTCTTCCGTTCTCCAGGATCTTAATGATCAGCTCGCCGCCCATCCCGGCGATCACGACAGAATCTGCCTCACCGGGCTGAAGTTTTGCGACACCGTCAGAAAGTCTCGTCTCGATCTTATCCGCAAGTCCAGCCAGGGCAATATTCTCCGTCGCCCTGGATAACGGGCCTTTCCGCACATCCATAGCCACGGCCTTCTTCACGATCGTTCTCCTGACAAGCTCCACCGGAACATGTCCGTGGTCCGTCCCAACGTCTGCCGCGGACTCCCCAGGTTCCACAAACGAGAGCACCAGCTCCAGGCGTTCTGATAATTTCATATTGATTTCTCCATTTCTCTTTTACATGACTGCTTTTCGATTTCGCAGCCGCCTTTTTGTATTTCCGGCAGTTTAACTTCGCCCCGGAGCACACAGACAGGCCATCCCTGACTGCCTTTTCCTGCACAGATCTTTTCCTGCTTCCCATATCTTTTTACTCATCCAGATAATCTTTCAAGATCTTACTCCTGCTCGGATGGCGCAGTTTTCTAAGGGCCTTCGCCTCGATCTGGCGGATCCGCTCCCTCGTCACGTTGAACTGCCGTCCGACCTCTTCCAATGTCCTCGGTCTTCCGTCATCCAGGCCAAATCTCAGGCGCAGCACTTTCTGTTCCCTCTCAGTGAGCGTTGACAGCACATCCATCAGCTGTTCGTGGAGCAGCGTGTAGGTCGCGGCATCCGCCGGGACTTCCACATTATTATCCTGGATAAAGTCCCCGAGGTGGCTGTCCTCCTCCTCGCCGATCGGAGTCTCTAAGGACACCGGATCCTGAGAGATCTTCATGATCTCACGGACACGTTCCACCGGCATATCGAGCTCCTTCGCGAGCTCCTCCGGCGTTGCCTCACGGCCAAGCTTCTGGACTAACTGTCTCTGGGTCCGCACAAGACGGTTGATGGTCTCCACCATGTGTACCGGAATCCGGATCGTTCTCGCCTGATCCGCAATGGCGCGGGTGATCGCCTGACGGATCCACCAGGTCGCGTAGGTGCTGAATTTATAGCCTTTCCTGTAATCAAACTTCTCGACTGCCTTAATGAGTCCAAGATTTCCCTCCTGGATCAGGTCGAGCAGCTGCATGCCCCGTCCGGCATACCGTTTTGCGATACTCACCACAAGACGCAGGTTCGACTCCGCAAGCTTCTTCTTTGCCTCCTCGTCACCGAGCTCGATCTTCTTTGCCAGTTCGATCTCCTCATCCGGGGAAAGCAGCGGCACTTTTCCGATCTCTTTTAAGTACATCCGGACCGGATCATCTACACCGATCCCCTCCGGTACGGATAGATCGATATGCTCCACATCAATCTCATCCTCCGGATCTGCATCTTCATCCTCCGAAAACAGATCCGGATCCATATCATCATCGTTCGACATTTTTAAGACGTCGACATGTTTTTTATCCAGGAAGTCGTATATGCGGTCCAGCTTCTCGGGTGTCAGTTCTTCCCCCGCAAAGGCATCCAGAACTTCCTTTTCATCAAGGACGTTCTTTTTACTTTTTGCGAGTTCCAGAAGTTTTGATAACTTCTCTTCAAATGTAAGTGTCTTTTCCTCCATAATTCCATCCTTCCCGGCACCTGACGTTCCTCGTGTCTGCCTTTTTGCTTCTGCTTCTCTCAGTCAAGTGTGATATTCAGGACAGCCAGTGCTGACTGCTGCCTGATGATTTCCTGTAACTCTCTGATATCTGCTGTTTTTCCCTTTACCTCCAGACTGTGTTTCTTTATCTTTTTGACGGTTTCCGAGAGCGCTCTCCTCTGTTCCTCATTATTTAAGGACTCGCTGAGACTCGCGTGGAATAAGGCCGCCACTTCCCTGTATTGTTCCTCGCCCTCGATGAAATGATTCAGGATCTGCGCGGGGTTCACGCTTCCTGTTTTTTCATATTCATCGAAGACCATGGATGCCGCTTCTCTGTAAAGCTCGTCGTCAAAATCCTCCGGTGTGATAATGCCGCGGATCTTTTCGAAAAGCTGCGGACGCTCGATAAGCCAGGTGAGAAGCAGTCTCTGGGACTTCCGGATCCCGTCCTCCTTCTCCTTTTTCTGGCGGGTCCGCTCCTTATCGTACTCCCGCTCCCTTGTGGTCACTCCGATGAGTCCGCCCATGGAGTTCAC
This sequence comes from Clostridium sp. MCC328, assembly GCF_018785465.1. Classification (NCBI taxonomy): domain Bacteria; kingdom Bacillati; phylum Bacillota; class Clostridia; order Eubacteriales; family Clostridiaceae; genus Clostridium; species Clostridium sp. MCC328. The sequence continues at coordinate 51,282 of NZ_WQPW01000132.1, read as the reverse complement.
GAGGTTTTTGAGATCCGTCTCCGGGATCATATACTCCCTTGCAACAGCTTCCGTGTAATTATCACGCTCCAGCTTTTCCGGAAATTCCAGAAGCTTCTTCGCGATGGCGTTATAAAACCCTGTCTTCGACTCCGGGTCCTGCATGTTGTACTGGCTCCGGATCACGGAGATTTCGAACATAAAGCTTCCGACGGCATTGTCGATCCGCTTCTGGAATTCCTCTTTCCCAAGATTCTTGATAAACTCGTCCGGGTCCTTATAGGGCTTCATATTTAAAACCTTGATGGACATTCCAACCTCTTTTAAGATCGGAATCGCGCGGAGCGCCGCCTTCACTCCCGCCCCATCGCTGTCGTAGGTCAGGACTACCTGATCCGTGTAGCGCTTTAAAAGCATCGCGTGCTGGGACGTAAACGCGGTCCCCAGAGATGCCACAGCGTTCGTAAATCCGGCCTGATGCATGGCGATCACGTCCACATAGCCTTCACAGACCAGCATATATTTCGCCCTGGACGTTCTCGCGAAATTAAGTCCGTAGAGATTCCGGCTCTTATCAAAGATCTTCGTCTCCGGGGAGTTTAAATATTTCGGCTCCCCGTCCCCCATTACACGGCCGCCGAAACCGATGACACGGTTATTGACGTCTAAGATCGGGAACATGACACGGTTCCAGAATTTATCTCTGGCTCCCCTCTCATCGATAAAGAAAAGACCTGTCTCTTTTAAAATATCGTCGTTGTATCCCTTCGACCTCATATACCGGTAAAGGTCATCCGGCACCTTACTGGAATACCCAAGACCGAAGTGGCGGATCGTATCGTCCGTCAGGCGGCGTTTCTCCTTAAAATAGTCATATCCGACCTTTCCTGACGGCTGCTTTAACTGATAATAAAAGAAGTTCGCCGCAAGACGGTTGATCTCAAGGAGCGTATTTTTCAGGTCCGCCTGAGCTCTCGCCTCCTTTGAGTATTCCACCTCCGGCAGGGCGATCCCCGCCCGGTCCGCCAGCATCTTCACAGCTTCCACGAAGGTATAATTTTCATATTCCATCACAAAGGTGATGACATTTCCGCCTGCTCCGCATCCGAAGCAGTAATACATCTGCTTTCCCGGTGAAACGGAAAAGGACGGGGATTTCTCATTATGAAACGGGCACAATCCGAAATAGTTTGCGCCCTTTTTCTTTAAATTCACATACTGGGACACGATGTCCACGATGTCATTTCTTGTTCGTACTTCCTCGATCACTTCTTCCGGGTAATACACGCTTCATCCCTCCCGCGATATGTATGTTCCGCAAAACCGCTCTGCACTATCCTCTCAGAAACCTCGCAGATCCGCCGGATCCGTCTCTCAGACATTCCAGCCTTTCGGTACAAATAATTCTTCAAATCGGTCGATGGCATATCCATCGCTCATCCCGGCAATATAATCACAGACGACCCGCTCTCTCTTCTCCCCGCGAAGCTCCATCATCGCCAGGTACTCTTCCGGCAGCTCGTCCACATGCTTCAGGTAGTATTCGTAAAGTGTCACGATCAGCTGCTGGGCTCTTCCCTCCTCGCCCTTTGCGGCAGGATTGCGATACACATGTTCAAACATCCATTCCCTCAAGCCCCGCATGGCCCGCTCTACGTCCGGGGACATAAAGATCGATGGCCTGTCCATACTGTTATTGATAATATCATGGATCATGATATTCAGGCGGTCCTTTACGGTATCCCCAAGTACATCCGCGTATTCTCTCGGAATATCCCGCTCGGTAATGATCTTTCCGCGGATCGCGTCGTCGATATCATGATTGATGTATGCGATTTTATCGGAGAACCGCACGATCTTTCCCTCCATGGTCGCCGGATTTCCGGACGTTCTGTGATTTAACATTCCGTCGCGGACTTCCTTTGTGAGGTTTAACCCCTGTCCCTTTTTTTCCAGGATCTCCACCACCCGGACGCTCTGCTTATAGTGGGCGAATCCGTCCTCGCAGATCTCATTCAATATGTATTCCCCCGCATGTCCGAAAGGCGTGTGGCCGAGATCATGCCCCAAGGCGATCGCCTCAGTCAGGGACTCATTCATCCGGAGTGCCTTTGCGATCGTTCTCGCGATCTGGGATACCTCTAACGTATGGGTCAGTCTCGTCCGGTAGTGGTCCCCTTCCGGAGCGAGGAAAACCTGGGTCTTGTCTTTCAGGCGCCGGAATGACTTGCTGTGCAGGATCCGGTCACGATCACGCTGATAGGCAGGGCGGATATCGCAGAGCGGTTCCTCCCGGTCACGCCCCAGCGTCTCACTGCTTAACGACGCGTAAGGACTCAGATTCTGGCGTTCCCACTGTTCCATCGTTTCCCTGATATTCATACCTGACCGCCTCCTTTTCCGGCGCAGCCCGTCATTCCCACGGGCGTACATTTGTTCTCCGTCCTAAGAATATACTTTTATAGTATATCATATTTTAAGGCATTTTAGAACCACGATTCCTGTCCTTTTACTGAAAAATATGTAAAATTTCTGAAATTTTTTCGTTCAGCTCCCATTGAGATAAAACAGCCCGGCAGGCCAGGTCTTTTGCAGAGTATCTCCGCGTTCCCCCGTCCTGCCGGACTTACAGTCATTCTATTCTTTTTCTTTCAGAGACTCCGCCATGTCGCCTCTTACATCTTCTCACCCGGGATGACCGGAACTGCGCCCTGCGGAACCGGGCAGGTATAGCCGCCATAACGTTTCATCTTCTTGTTGAACTCGTCCTTCGCTGCCTGTAAAACATCCGGCTTCTCCATGAGATCGATCGCGGTAGCCGCGATGACCTTTCCCGCTAACAGCATATTCTTGTGGGCAATGGATGTCCGTCCACAGGAAACATTCTGCCAGGAATGTCCCGGCGCCTGTGCCGGGAATGTGGATGTGTTGATCTGCGCCGTCGGAATGCACCAGCTCACATCACCGACATCCGTGGATCCCATTCTCGGTTTCTCATAGTAGAGATACGGGACAAGGAACTCATTCATCGGTGTTGTGCCGTGTTTGGACTTCTCATCAACATATTCGTAGATATCGCTGCTGTCCTCCGTCGCATCTCCCGGAAGCTTATCAGACTTCATCTCAACGGAATCGTAGAGGGCTTTCGCGTACTTTAATTCTTCTTCCGTGTAATGGCAGACACCAAGATCATTGAAGTTGTCCCACATAAGGGACTCCAGGACCTTGTTCGGAACGGTATTGGAGCAGCCGTCGATAAACTTCTTCTCCATCTTTGTATCTGTCATCATGGATGCCGCAAGAGCAATCCGGTCGACTCTCTCCTGAAGCTCCAGCGCGTCCTTTACCCAGATGGAACGGACCATATAGAGGACCTGTGCCTTCGGCTGTACCACGTTCGGAGAATCTCCACCGGCATCCGTGATGGAGTAATGGATCCTCGCGCTGTCCGGCATATGCTCTCTTAAGAACTGGACGCCAATGTTCATAAGCTCCACCGCGTCGAGGGCAGAACGTCCCTTGTCCGGTGCGCCCGCTGCATGGGAGGCAACACCGGTAAACTTATACTCTGTCTGGATACAGGTGTTGCAGGTACCGGAAGTAACCTGATTCACATTGCCCGGATGCCAGGTAAGAGCCGCGTCACACTCCGCGAACACGCCGTCTCTTGCCATAAATGCTTTTGTAGCGGCGCCTTCCTCCCCAGGGCAGCCGTAGAGGATCACTTTACCGCTTCCCTCACCTTTTTCTTCCAGATATTTTTTTATAGCAAAAGCCGCAGCCATGGAACCCGCGCCTAAGAGGTTATGGCCGCAGCCGTGGCCGTTTCCGTCTGCGACAAGCTCTTTTCTGGTCTCTGATCCGGCGATCTGGGAAAGACCTGTCAGAGCATCATACTCGGCCAGAATACCGATCACCGGCTTTCCGGAACCGTAGGAAGCGCGGAATGCAGTCTCAATGTTGTCAAAGGGATATTCGACAGTAAATCCTTCTTCTTTTAATACCTTTGCGTAAAGTTCACCGGATTTGTACTCTCTCAGGGAAAGCTCCGCATAGTCCCAGATCTTATCGGATACGTCGGTGATCACTCCTGATTTCTCGTCGATATAATCGAATGCTGTCTGTTTGGATGCTGACATGTCATGTTCTCCTTTCAAAAATCCCGCCAGGCAAGACTCCAAAAGTCTGCCTGATCGGGATATGATAGTTCCTGTTAAAACAGCTTTTCCCGCTGTTCTTTCATCAGTATAATACCTTGCTTAAAAATTCCTGTGTTCTCGGATTCTGCGGATGATTGAAGACCTCATCCGGAGTACCTTTCTCTGCAATCACGCCGCCATCCATAAAGAATACGCGGTCGGAGACCTCCCTCGCAAATCCCATCTCATGGGTTACGATCACAGTGGTCATTCCTGTCTTTACAAGGTCCTTGATAACATGAAGAACCTCTCCTACCATCTCCGGATCAAGGGCGGAAGTCGGCTCATCAAAAAGCATAACATCCGGTTCCATCGCCAGCGCGCGCACGATCGCAAGACGCTGTTTCTGTCCGCCGGAAAGCTTCTTTGGGAACTGGTTCTCCTTATCCGCAAGACCAACGCGGTTTAAAAGCTCCCGCATCATCTCGTCGGCTTCCTTCTGTGTTTTCTTTCCGAGAAGGACCGGGGCGAGCGTTACGTTCTTTCCAACTGTAAGATTATTGAATACATTAAAGTGCTGGAATACCATTCCCATCTTCTGGCGATGCAGGTTGATATCCACATTCTTGTCGGTAATATCGGTTCCCTCGAAATAGATCTTTCCGGATGTCGGTGTCTCAAGAAGGTTTAAGCAGCGTAAAAATGTACTTTTACCGCCGCCGGACGGTCCGATAACAGAAACGACCTCGCCATGATTGACATGCTCGGTAACACCCTTTAATACCTGAAGACTGCCGAAGGATTTATGCAGATCTTCTACACGAATCAGTTCTTTTTCATTAGCGCTCACTTGCGTTCATCCTCCTCTCCAGTAAGGCAATCAGCTTGGACATGATAAATGTCACGCCGAAGTAAATGATACCAACGATGGTTAACGGCTCAAGTACACGGAATGTAAGACCGTTGATAGTCTTAAACTGGGTCATAAGTTCTCCGATAAAGAACGTGGACGCCAGAGATGTCTCCTTGACGATCGCTACAAACTCGTTGCAGAGTGCCGGAAGAATATTCTTAACTGCCTGCGGGAGAACGATATGGATCATGGTCTGGCGCGCGTTTAAGCCAAGGGAACGGGCAGCTTCAGTCTGTCCGACATCGACAGCCTGGATACCTGCGCGGACGATCTCACAGACATAAGCGGTAGAGTTTACGCAGCATGCAGTCATAACGCATGTAAACTCGCTTAAGTTGAAGAACGGAAGCCAGGTCGGCAGCATAAAGTAGAAGAAATATAACTGCAGCAGGATCGGCGTACCGCGGATAATTTCGACATAAACGGTAGCGATCAGCCGGAGCGGCTTAAATTTTCCGATGCCCACGTTGCTGCGGCGCATCAGTGCCATCAGAGAACCGAAAACGGTACTGATGAGGACGGTGAGGAGACCCATAAACAGTGTCATTCCAAGACCCTGTAAGAATAAGTTCCAGTACTTCATCCAGACTTTTAACATGACGTTAAGAAACTCCATCTGGAAAACTCCTTTCGTAGATAAAACTTGAAAACAGACAAAGGTCTTTCCGGCATCTTCACCGGAAAGACCGAGCTCTGTAATTTCTGTAACCTGAAGTGAAAACCAATTCCGGCCTTCGCAGATCTTCCATCACGGAACGAAACGATCTGCTCCGAAATTAGTTCGTCTCGATACCGAGCTTCTCAGCAAGGGCAACCGCCTCTTCTCTCCACTGCTCATAGAGACCTTTCTCGTTAACTTCAACGATCACTTCGTTGATCGCATTTAAGAGATCATCATCGCCTTTCTTGACCGCGATAACGTTACCTTCACTTGAATAGTCAAACATGAAATCTGCCATTGCGATATCGTCGTATGTCTTTGCAAGGGATTCACCGTTATCACCGGATACAGCGAGTGCGTCAACCTTGCCTGTTGTTAACATCATAACACCGTCTGTTATATTTGTCACTAACTGGATCTGAACGTCAGACGGAAGCTGCTCTGTAGCAAGCTTGTTCTGTAAGGTTGCGTTCTGGGTAGCAACCTTCTTGCCTGCGAAGGATTCTGCTGTATTGTACTGGGAAGCAAGTTCCTTCTTAACTAAAAGGCCCTGACCTTTCTTCGTGTTTACATTATAACGCTCGGAAAGTCCCATAGCCTCTGCACGCTCATCTGTGTAAGCGAAGCCGGAGATACCCATATCAATGTTTCCGGAAGTAACTGCCTGCTGGATTGCGGAGAACTCCATCGGCTTGATCTCAAGTTCTACGCCAAGCTTCTCAGCGATGTATTTTGCAAGCTCCACATCGGCACCGACATACTCGGTTGTTCCACTGCTGACATCCTTGAATTCCCACGGAGCGAAATCAGGGGATGTTCCCATTGTGATCTTTCCTGCCGCAAGAACTTTTCCGAGATGGCCCTTCGGATCTACATTCTCAAGTGCCTTTAAGGAACCTTCCGCTGCGGCTGCTGCCTCTGTCTTATCTGCTTCCTTTGATTCAGCCGCTGTTGTCGCGTCGGCTGTTGTTGTCTCAGCTGCCGTTGTAGCTGCTGCCGTTGTCTCAGTGGTCTTGGAGCTTCCGCATCCTGTAAGAGCAGCAATGACCGCTGCTGTTGTCATAGCTAAAACGATGTTCTTCTTCATAATCGATCCTCTCCTCTTTGTTTCTATCTTTTTCTATGTCTCACATGTGTGATGTTGATACGCATTATAATGTATAATTATTCTTTTGTAAAGCACTTTTTTATGTTTTTTTTACAGATTATGCATCTTATACAATATTCAGTGCATAATTATATTGTTTCATGCAGTTTTTCCAATGTTTTATACATTATCAATGCATATATTCATCTTGATAAAGCGTTAATATTTCTTTTTTTGCATAGCGCGTCACCTCTTTCTAATTTCCGGCATACGCTGCTGGGGCAACGTAAAAAGCAGCCCATCTCACTCCAGCGTGAAACGGGCTGCTCTTCTATTTTTTACCAATATCAGATTTCAGCAATATTGATCAGTGTAAGTTCTTTTGCACGATTTTCCATACTTGTCACAAGCGCTCTCGCAGTATCGACCGCAGTGAGAACGGTAACGCCTGTCTCGATCGCATTCCGGCGGATGATAAAGCCGTCATGGCTTCTCTCTGCGCCCTGTGCTGGGATATCGATGACAAGGTCGATCTCATGTCCAAGGATCAGGTCAAGAAGGTTCGGAGACTCCTGCTCGATCTTTCTTACCGGAATGACCTTTACGCCATGCTCATTGAAATACTTTGCGGTTCCTGCGGTACAGAAGATACGGTAACCCTGTGCCTTGAATCTCGCAGCAATGTCGAGCATCTCTTCCTTATCGGAATCGCGGACAGTCATGACCATGTTCTTATACTTCGGAAGCTTGATTCCTGCGCCCTGGAAGGCCTTGTAAAGAGCTTCGTTGAAGGTCTTTGCGATGCCGAGGCATTCACCTGTGGATTTCATCTCCGGTCCAAGGCTGATATCAGCTCCACGGATCTTCTCGAAAGAGAATACCGGCATCTTCACTGCGTAGTAATCTGCCTCTTTCTGGAGTCCCGGTGTGTAGCCGAGTTCCCGGATCGTATGACCGCAGATGATCTGAGTTGCCAGCGGTACGATCGGGATTCCCGTTACCTTACTGATATACGGAACGGTTCTGGAGGAACGCGGGTTGACCTCAATGATAAATACACCTTCGTCATTTACAATAAACTGGATGTTGATCATTCCCTTTACATGGAGCGCCCTTGCGAGCTTCTCTGTGTATTCCACGATCGTCTTCTTGTTGTCCTCGGTGATGCTCTTCGCCGGATATACGGAGATACTGTCGCCGGAATGGATACCGGTACGCTCGATATGCTCCATGATACCCGGGATCAGGATATCGGTACCATCGCAGATCGCATCGACCTCGATCTCCTTACCCATGATATACTTATCAACTAAGATCGGATGCTCCTGCGCGATCCGGTTGATGATGCCGATGAATTCGTCGATATCCTCATCGCAGATCGCGATCTGCATACCCTGTCCGCCAAGAACGTAGGACGGACGAACGAGTACCGGATAGCCTAACTCATTTGCTGCCTTTTTCGCCTCTTCTGCTGTAAATACAGTCTGTCCCTTTGCTCTCGGAATCTGGCACTGCTCCAGGATCTCATCGAAGAGTTCTCTGTCCTCAGCGGCGTCAACATCCTCGGCAGCGGTTCCCAGGATCGGGACTCCCATCTTCATCAGAGCCTCTGTGAGCTTGATGGCTGTCTGTCCACCAAACTGGACAACTGCTCCGTCCGGTTTCTCAATATCAACGATGCTCTCCACATCCTCCGGAGTCAGCGGTTCGAAATACAGTTTGTTAGCGATATCAAAGTCTGTGCTGACAGTCTCCGGGTTATTGTTGATGATAACGGTCTCAAAGCCCTCTTTCTCGAAGGCCCAGGTGCTGTGAACAGAACAGAAGTCGAACTCGATACCCTGACCAATGCGGATCGGTCCGGAACCGAGAACGAGAACCTTCTTCTTCTCAGTCTCGCCCTCTGCCTCATTCTCGCTGCCGAAGCAGGAGTAATAGTACGGGGTTTCAGCCGCAAACTCAGCCGCGCAGGTATCTACCATCTTGAAGGCAGCACGGATGCCGTTTGCATGACGCATCTCCTTGATCTCATTTTCTGCGAGACCTGTGAGTTTCGCAATCACATTATCCGGAAATTCGATGCGCTTTGCTTCCTTTAAAAGATCAGCGTCGAGGTTCTTCCCAACTTTCTTTAAGGCATTCTCCATCTCAACGAGGATCATTAACTTGTCGATGAACCAGATATCGATCTTCGTGATGTCGTGGATCAGCTCGTAATCGAAACCGCGGCGGAGTGCCTCCGCAATGACCCAGATCCGGCGGTCATCCACGTTGTGAAGCTGCTCTTTTAACTGTTCATCTGTGAGTCCGCTGTAGTCGTAAGACATTAAGGAGTCCACATGCTGCTCCAGAGAGCGGATCGCTTTCATTAAGCCGCCCTCAAAGCTTGTGCAGATACTCATGACCTCTCCGGTCGCTTTCATCTGGGTTCCTAACTTGTGACTCGCATTGATGAATTTATCGAAGGGAAGTCTCGGCATCTTGACTACCACATAGTCGAGCATCGGCTCGAAGCTTGCGTAGGTCTTCTTTGTAACAGCGTTCTTGATCTCATCAAGTGTGTAGCCGAGGGCGATCTTCGCGGCAACCTTCGCGATCGGGTATCCTGTCGCCTTGGACGCAAGGGCGGAGGAACGGCTTACACGCGGGTTTACCTCAATTACACAGTACTCGAAGCTCTCCGGGTGAAGTGCGTACTGTACGTTGCAGCCACCGGTGATACCAAGCTCTGTGATGATCTTTAACGCGGAGGTACGGAGCATCTGGTACTCTTTATCTCCTAATGTCTGGGACGGAGCGACAACGATACTGTCACCGGTATGTACGCCCACAGGGTCGATATTCTCCATGTTGCAGACGGTGATCACATTGCCTGCACCGTCACGCATAACCTCATATTCGATCTCCTTCCAGCCCGCAATACAGCGCTCTACAAGGACCTGGCCCACACGGGATAAACGGAGTCCGTTCTCCAGGATCTCTGCGCACTGCTCCTCATTATAGGCAATACCGCCGCCGGAGCCGCCAAGGGTATAAGCCGGACGGAGAACGACCGGATAACCGATCTCTTTTGCAACAGCAAGACCTGTGTTCACATCCTCAACGATCTCAGACGGAGCCACCGGTTCGCCGATCTTTTCCATTGTCTCCTTGAACATTTCACGGTCTTCGGCTTTTTTGATCGTGAGGGCTGTTGTACCGATAAGGCGCACGTTATTTGCCTTTAAGATACCTGCCTCCTCCAGTTCCATTGCAAGGTTTAAGCCGGCCTGTCCGCCAAGGGTCGGGAGGACACTGTCCGGTTTTTCTTTCTTAATCAACTGCTCGACAACCTCAGTTGTCAGCGGCTCAATATATACCCGGTCCGCGATATCCTTATCTGTCATGATCGTTGCCGGGTTGGAGTTTAAGAGAACGACCTCGATGCCTTCTTCCTTTAAGGAACGGCAGGCCTGTGTTCCCGCGTAGTCAAATTCTGCGGCCTGGCCGATAACGATCGGACCGGAACCGATTACAAGTACTTTCTTGATCTCTGGATTCTTAGGCATTATCTTTCCTCCTCCATCATGCGTAAAAAGCGGTCAAACAGATATCCGGAATCCTGCGGTCCCGGGCATGCTTCCGGGTGGTACTGGACGGTGAAGATATTCTTGCCCACGTACTTTAATCCCTCGTTCGTCTTATCGTTCACGTTCACGAACGCCGGAACGGCAACCTCCGGATTCATGCTGTGTTCGTCTACCGCGTATCCGTGGTTCTGGGAGGAAATGTAGACGCGGCCCGTCTCAAGGTCTTTTACCGGGTGATTTCCGCCGCGGTGGCCATATTTCAGCTTATATGTATTTGCGCCTGTGGCAAGAGCCATGAGCTGGTGTCCGAGACAGATGGCAAAAACAGGAACATCGGATTCATAAAACTTTCTGACTTCTTTGATGATCTCCGTGTTTTCTGCCGGATCTCCAGGACCGTTGGAAAGCATGATTCCATCCGGGTTTGTCTTTAAGACTTCCTCAGCCGGAGTATCTGCCGGATATACGGTCACTTCGCAGCCTCTCTTATTTAACTCTCTGGCGATATTCTTCTTTGCGCCAAAGTCCATGAGTGCAACTTTCTTTCCTTCCCCCGGGAGAACGTATTTCTCTTTTGTGGTTGTCTTTAATACAACGCCTGTTACCTTATACGCCTTGATCCGTTCTTTCACTTCTTCCAGATCAAAAGATCCGTTCGTTGTGATCATGCCGTTCATGGTTCCTTTTTCTCTTAAAATCTTTGTGAGGGCTCTTGTATCGATACCACTGATACCTGGAATATCCTGTTCTTCTAAGAAATGCTGAATCGTGTCCCCACTTCTGAAATTACTGGGGATCCTAGATAATTCTCTGACAATATAACCATCCGGCCATGCCTGTCCGGACTCCATATCTTCTTTACAAATACCGTAATTACCAATTAACGGATAAGTCATTACCACTGCCTGTCCTGCATAGGACGGATCGGTAAGGACTTCTAAATAACCGGTCATGGATGTGTTAAAAACAATTTCACTGATTACTTCCCTGGTAGAGCCGATGCTTGTTCCTTCAAACACGGTTCCGTCTTCCAGTATTAAATATGCTTTCATGACGCCACCCTTTCTTCTGTGTTCGTGTTCGTTTCCTATCTGGGATTGAAAATTTATTTCAGCCCAAATTTTCACTATTCTATCATGCGGTGAGAGATTTTTCAACTGGTTTTTTGAAATTTTTCAAGAATCTTTTCAGATATTATAAAGAGTTGTCTCTATTGAGGAAAAATGGTAAAATGAATACTAATAAAGGAAAAATTTGAAAAACAGCCCTGACACAGGCGGAAGGTACCTTTCTTATTCCGAAAATCGGCTGTGAATGATTTTTCCTGCTTATAAACTTCTTATGTGAGGAGGCAGCTTATGAGTAAACTTGTCTATACAAAGGGGAAAGAATACCACATCGGCGTCGGCGCCGGGGATGTGGGACGCTATGTGATCCTGCCGGGCGATCCGGGGCGCTGTGAGAAGATTGCGAAACATTTCGATAACCCGGTAAAGATCGCCCAGAACCGGGAATACACCACCTACACCGGCTATCTCGACGGAGAAAAAGTCAGCGTTGTCTCCACCGGGATCGGCGGACCGTCCGCCTCCATTGCGGTCGAAGAGCTTATCCACTGCGGTGCGGACACCTTCATCCGTGTGGGCACCTCCGGCGGCATGCAGAAAGAAGTGCTCGGCGGAGATCTCGTGATCGCTACCGGTGCGATCCGCTTTGAGGGGACCACAAAAGAATATGCACCCATCGAGTATCCGGCGGTTCCGGATTTCGATGTCACTACTGCGTTAAAGGAAGCTTCTGAGGAACTCGGCTACCGCCATCACCTCGGCGTCGTCCAGTGCAAGGACAACTTCTACGGACAGCACTCCCCGGATTCCATGCCTGTGGCAGATGAATTAAACTCCAAATGGAAGGCCTGGATTGCATGCGGTGCCCTCGCCTCCGAGATGGAGTCCGCTGCCCTCTTCATCGTCGGCAGCGTCCGCAGCGTCCGCACCGGTTCCGTGATGCTCGTGATCGCGAACCAGACAAGACGGGAGCTGGGACTTGAGGATCCGCAGGTCTATGATACGGAAGCCGCTGTTGTTACAGCGGTGGAGGCAATGAGGAAGCTGATTAAAAAAGACCGGACGTCGGCGGCTGAAAAGTAGGGGCTCGCATTACCAGTCATTCCCAGTTCTATGTGCGGAATTTTATGGTAGAATCCTTCTTGTAACATTTTTGTAACATTTTTACATAACAGGAGGTTTTACCATGAAAAAACAGATTATGACTGCTTTCGCAGTTTCCACCATGATGACACTCGCAATGCCTTTCGCATCCTTCGCCGCAGCCCGCTCCTGTCAGACCGGCTTCCGTCCGGAAAACAACTGCGGATACACCGGCACCAGCGCTGTTTCCGCGATCCAGATGCAGGGCGGCTGCGTGATCTCCAGCAGAAATGCCATCGATCTCTATACACTGTTGGGAAAAGGATACCCTAATGGGGCAGCCGGAAATAACTGCAGCAGCGGCTGTACAGCCGAATCCAAGGGAAGCAACTGCTCTTTCGGAACAAACTGCGGTACGAATTCCTGTGCTGGTGGAAACTGCAGTACAAATAACTGTGGCAACGGAAACTGCCTGACATCCGGGAATGTTTCCATAATTTCAGGAACGGCTTGTGGAAGTCTTGTCAACGTGCGATAAGGGATTTTCTATCGTCCTTTGTGACACTATGTGAACTACATCGGCAATTGAATTACCGAGCATCTGATTACGAAGCATAACTTCGTAGTTTCAGAGGTGCTCCATAACACCCTTACTGCTACCCGAATGGGTTACACAGCTACTTTTATTATTTCTGGATTCTTCAGCCCGGTTACGGGCATATCAATTTCTTCGCCGGATACGGCATGATATTTTCTTAAGATGTTATAAGCACCTACTGCGTCTGCATTGTAGATCACGGTATCTACAATGTAGATGCAGCGCTTCTTCCGATTCTTTTTCTCTGCATAAATGCGCGATACTTCTTCTGACTGTGGCGGACATTGACTAGAATAACTTTCTTCTTGTCTTATCAGGCGAATCCCTTGCATTTTAAGCTTATATTCTAACTGCATATAGATACGGGCATATGGCAGGCTGTGAAGCTGCTGGTTCGTTTTCCTTCCCAGATTTTTTTCTTCGCGAATCCCCTTTATATCTCTGACTCCATATCCTTTATCTTCATAATATCTTGTCACTGTTCCAAACATAGAGCTCCTTTCTTCGTCTGGCCTGAGATGTGTTGCGTGTAGAATACCGCTCTGAGCTTTACGGATTTTCTACTCGGAATTGAACGTAAGCAGGAACTCGACCTTTCTGGACTCACACAGCCAGAAGTTGACGCACTGCTGAATCTGATAAAAGCCATGAAAAGGAACTGACTTTGCTGAAAATCAAAATCGTAAAAAAAGGGCATACCGGACAGGAATTATTCCCATCTGATATGCCCTCAAATTTATAGCTTCTTAATTACATCTGCATTAAATGTTCTCCATGAACTTCATCATAGATAAAATCCGCCCACTCTTCTACTGTATCATGCTCTACATAATCTTTGTCGCGTTGCAATGCTGAAGAAAGATACGAATCTCTCACCGCTCGATGAGCTTCCACTTCAGTCATATTATATTTTTTCACTAATGTCTCTCGTACATACTTCTTAAATTCTTTAATTTCAGTATTGTTCATATCTTTCACCTCTTTCCATCATTATTTTATATATCTTTCCTTATTTTTTATTATATCACAGCTCAAGCCAATAATGCAACTAATAGATTTTTTCGAATGAAATGAATATTGCTGTCCATATGATTCATCATTTTTCTTCAAAAATTTCTCATAGTTTACGTTTTTCGGAAGCAGTATTCCACTATTGACCTGATACGCTATATTGACTATTGTACCATCTGCAATTTCGCCAATGCAAATATCATATCTACAATCTTGATTATGATTCTCTATGCCATATTGTGATAAAATTTCTGAAGTTAGTCTGTTATTAAGAACAAATGCTCCCCATTCAGCTCCATGCCGTGGAAATGCAATCAGCTTTAATTCCAGTTCTGGTAAAGGTATATATTCGAATTGTACTATATATGGTTCTTCAAATTTATAATCTTTCTGTTTTCTTCTATTCCATTGGTTGATTTTATCTGTCCTTCTAACAGCAGTCAATGCAGCATGATGATAGCTTGGTGTCGCATAGAATCCCGGTCCAAAATCCAAATACGGTTTGCTGTACCTTAAATCTATCCCATTACTGCATATACTAACGGCTGAACTATAATTCGTTCCATGATATAACTTCACTATTTCTACCTCGGATCATGTGATTTCGATAGTATAGCACAGTTATTTTTGTTTTTCTACAATTATCGCCAAAATTGATATTATCTCACTAATCTGTGATCTCAATTTCCCATTCCATCATGGCGTTGTAGACCTTCTCATCAATTTGTCCTCTGTACCGCTCTGCGTATTCCTTTATGATCTTCTCCTTGACCGTTTTATACTCTGTAAACGCTTCTTCCGGTGTGTTCCAGTATTTCAGCTTTACCCGCTTGCCGCCTGCAGAAAAGCATCCTCTGTACTTACCGTTCTTGGAATCCTTATATACCACTACAGGACAATCTCCACGGTGATTTTTCGCATTTATGAACAATGAGTTAATCACTGCTGGAACGAAGCAGCATGTCTCTGGACTGTATACCGTGTTACCCTTAAATAGGATGTCTTTATCCAGTTCGTAACCTTCCACATTCCACTTGTCGAACCATGCTTTAAAGTTCTGGAAGTTATGCCATTCTTCACACACTGTACATCCAATATACTGTGGTTGATTTTTACGCACCGAATCAGCGTAACAGCGGCTCATCATATTATGCTATTTTACATACTCCACAGCCTTTCTATCAACCTTATCCATGCCAGCGAATCCGATTCCATACATCGTTGGCTTCATTCCTTTAATGCTCCAATCATCCGGCATGTAGTCGATGTCGTTCACGATCTGAAGAATCGCTTCTTCGGAGTCATCTCCTGTCTGATTATAATAACGCCGCATAGTATAATACTGTTATAATGGTCTGGCCTGAGATGTGTTGCGTGTAGAATACCGTTCTGAGCTTCTGTGCGCCCCACAGGAAGGTTTTCACATCTCTCATGCAACATTATAAGTTGTAATTTTAGACATTAAAAACTAAATATTTTTTATTCCAAATATGTATCCCGAACATTTCCAAGTAGCATATTTCCTCTAACCCGATTCCCTTCTCCGTCATATACGATAAAATCATATCCAGGGAATTGCATTTGTAACTTGTTAATTAAAAAAGTGACATTCGCTGAATTTTTAGTTGCTTTTCCAATTTTATAATTTTTCGGAAGAGACGCATCATCTCTTACATTTTTTCCATCTTTTATAAAATCTACATTTACTCCCTCTAAGCTAAAAATTGTTTTCTCTACATACTCTACTTTAGGCATATAATTGTTCTCCTTTGACATTTTTTATTTTTGCCACGTCCTAATGCTGTTTTACATAACCATAGTACCTTTTGCTAGCACTGTCAATTTGTGAGTGCTAATTTATGAAAATCTTAAGAATTTAAAAAAGCACCCTTTTTCAAGGATGCCTCATGCTACCTGGAATGTCTGGATGGAGATCCCTAAACCAGGCAAATCGGAATGGGAGGATTCGAACCTCGATCGATCCGCAAAGAGTCATTAACTGCGCTGCTTTACCCATTAAGCTACATTCCGATAACTGACGCCCAGCAGAGGGGGTACCAGACGTCACACGCATTTTGGGAAGGTGTTGGAAGCCGCCGGCTGTATGCCCTTGGCTTCAGGTTACACTATAACATTTTGAAAACGGAAAACAGGAAAAAACGGAAAAACTTATGCCGCCTTCATAAAGTTCTCATATTCCTTCCTCACGCTGTCCGCCGTTGCCCGTCTCCCCATCTTAATCGCCACTTCTCCCCTCTTATTCGAAAGGATAAGCTTATTCCAAAAATCCCGCAAACCCGCATAAAATAAGGGAATCCTTAATTTCTAAGGATTCCCTGAAGGAAGCAGATAACGGGAATCGAACCCGCCTTTCCAGCTTGGGAAGCTAGCGTTCTACCGATGAACCATATCTGCGCATGAATTTTTCCGACACTCGTATCATAGCACATTTCTGTGGATTCTACAAGGATTTTTCTGGTAAATCCGAGAAAATCGTTCTCCTTTTTCCGACAACCGTTCCCCCCATATCCATATCTGTCTCTTAACTTTTGATCGCGTTTCATTCACAGTATCCGTTAATCCTCACTTCTCCGTCCCGCGATAGCCTGCTCCTGAATTCATGGTGACAGGATCGGCAGGTATCTCCTGTCACCATGTCCGGCAACATATCACTTTCTATCCATATTTCATTTACGATAATTCCGCAATCCTTGTAATCCCCACATATATGTGGGAAATCTTATACCATGTAGCAAAATCTACCACTCCGGTCTGGGGAAGTCCAAAAATCGACTGGAATTTCCGGACAGCTTCCGCGGTAGCCGGACCATAGATCCCGTCAGGGGAAATATCCGGAATTGCGGTATACACGCTGGAGATTGCGTCTAACTGCTCCTGCAGCTGCCGCACCTTATCACCGGTGGCACCAATCTTCAGATCATATCCCGGCCACGATGCCGGGATGCCGGAGATCTGTTCTGCCGTATTGATATACATATCATCTCCATAAAAATTCCGCAGGATCTCGATGGGACTGTACCCCGCTTCTCCGAGCTCACAGCTGCCCCATTGCGTCATCCACCCCGGACACCGAACCTTCCGCCCGTCGCAGTATTGTGTCAGGATCGGCTGTTTCACTCCCGGGCGCGAAAGATAATTATCAAAAATATCATCCACCACGACAGAGATGGACTCAAAAATATTCCGCCCATAAATCCATTTATGATCATACGCGGTTGATGATGTGATCGTAAAATCATATCCCTGATTGCGATACCATTCCGTATAGACACGATTTAACGTAAAGGACATGATCGCCAGCACATTCGCGACGATCGCGGAGCGGGGCCAGGTCGCGTATATCTCACTGGAGGCTACATTTTTGATATAATCCCGATATGGGACATAATAGTTGGCCGCGGACGCGTTCGTTGGCACTCCGTCATGTACCACGATCGTCTGAGGGACGACCACTCTGGATAGAACGATCTCTCCTGTCTCTATAACCGGCTTGATCTCGCTCTCCGCGATTTTTGGAAGATAATCACCATAAAGTGTGTGATCCGGAATCGTCACGATCTCTGTCTGATCTCCGGCCTGGACATTCGAAAGAGGCCGCAAACGAATCCCCTGGATCGACGTCACGTCCGCCAGAACCTCCGTTCCTGAAACAACAAATGATTCAAATCCCGGTGCTGTGATTCGGATCGTGTATTCTGCATATGGACGCTCCGTCTCCTCCGGTAACAATGAAAGCTCTAACGGTGGTGCATCTAATGGAAGATTCTCCGTCTGTCCGGAACTGTTCGTTCTCGTCTCCTCAATAATTTCATCTGGTTCCTCCGTCCTTGCAATCACAATATCCGCATCCTGTACCGGAAAACTGTTCGCGTCCGACACAACATCCACCTGCAAATATCCCTGTGCCATAATTTCCTCGCTCGATTGAATATCGTTCTATTTTATGCAACAGATGCACACCTGATACATTCCTACACTTATTTTCGACCTTTAAATGCAGAGTTTAAAACCAGCAAAGTTTTTCAGAAGATCTTCCTCCGGATATCCAATGCCAGCATCACGGCACCCTGTAATATCCCGGACGTCAATATCGTTATTGTCCCGGCCGATGGCTCATCTGCTGAATAAATTTTGTTTTCTTATACCAAAACAGGCATCCGGAAACTTAGATAAGCTTCCAAATGCCTGTCTCTTTTTCTTATTTTCTATCCTTCCATCAGCTTCCTGATCTCCTCCGCAAGAAACTTCACATTCCTGATCAGGCCGTCAAATGCCCCATATCCGTAAAACCGGATAAACAGGATGCCGACCGGTACAGCGATGATCATTCCCGCAATACCGCGGAACTTGAAACCAAGATAGAGGAAGAATAGTGTTGCAAGCGGCGGAAGTCCCATGCTGTCACCGACGATCTTCGGCTGGATCACCTGACGGATGCCCTGTGTTAAAATATAGAGAATGACAAGGCTGAGCGCATAACCGTACTCCCCGGTAAAGAGTCTCACCACTGCCCAGGGAATCAATGCCGTTCCTGTGCCGAACATCGGCAGAAAATCCAGAATCGCGATCGCGATTCCAAGAAAAATTCCATATGGAACCCTGAGGAATAACATTCCGATCACCAACACCACTGCGACCACGAACATGATCTTAAACTGCGCCAAAAAATACCCGCCGATCAACGTCCGGATATCGTTCTTCATCATCCGTCCATACTTGATCACAGGCCCCGGCATAACCTTCCGTACCGTCTCCACAAGCTTATCATGATCTGCCAGAAACAGGTATGAAGAAAGAAATACAATAATCGTATTCACAAAGACCTCCGGCAGCGTCCGCACTACGCGGCTGCCTGCGGAAGCCGCGATCTTCTGAACAAAATCGCCGATATATCCACCCACATTCTCCAGCTCGGAAACGATCGTCATCTCCGTGTCTGCAGGAAGATACTTCAAAAGTCCCACGATCCGCTCGCAGGCCAGATCGACCTCCTCCCGGATCGACGCATAAATTCCGGGCAGTGCCTGCCCAAACTCCGTCATTTCCCGGAACACCCAGGAAAACAGCGCATAGATGCCAAAGATCACCAGTGCCAGCACACCTGCGATCAGAACCATCGAGCCGTGCCTGCGGACGATCTTCAGCCGCTTTTCAAAAAAGCGCACCACCGGATTCGCGATCGCTGCCACGATCCATCCGATCACAAACGGAAGAAAAAACACCACCAGCCTCAGTCCCCAGACACAGACGAGATAAACTGTGAGCAAAGGAACCAGAATATTTAAAATAATCCCTGCATACTTTCTGAAATTCATTCCATGGACCTCCTAATCCTGTAAAAATCCTGCTGCATTCCATCCGCAGTATTTTACTCAGTCGATCCCCCTTTTTCAGTACTCCACATGATCTCATACGGCTTTATATACTTTCGAACAAAGTCCGGCTAATGATCTGTACTCCTTTCACCGGTTTTCCCGCCAACACTACTTACAAAGCCCGTACTCCTCTGCAATCTTCTTAAATGCCGGCAGAGACCTCTCGATCTGCTCATAGGACACACAGTAAGCCAGTCTCACGTACCCCGGACAAGCAAACGAACTGCCCGGAACCACCAGCACGTGATGTTTCTTCGCCACCTCGCAAAATTCCTTCTCGTTCTCCACCGGAGACTTCACAAACAAATAAAACGCTCCGTCCGGCTTCGCACAAGTAAATCCATACTCCGTCAGCGCGCCATAAATCAGATTCCTGTTTTTTTCATAAGTCTCCAGATCCACCGTAACCTCATGCTCAATGCAATACTTGATCACCTTCTGAACCAGTGACGGTGCATTCACACATCCGATCACCCTGTTCGCGATCGTAGCTGCCCCGATCAGGGCCGCAGAATCATCCACCTCATCCGGAATCACAACATATCCGATACGCTCGCCCGGAACAGAAAGAGACTTACTGTAAGAGTATCCCACAACCGCATTGTGATAATACTTCGTCACAAACGGAACCTCAACCCCGCCGTAAACCAGCTCACGGTACGGCTCATCAGAAATCAGCACGATCGATGTGCCAAACTCCTTCTCTTTCTTCTCCAGGATCGCAGCCATAGCCTTGATCGTCGCCTCATCATACACAACACCCGTCGGGTTGTTCGGGTTGTTGATGATAACAGCCTTCGTCTTAGCAGTGATCTTCGCCTCAAACTCATCAAGCTTCGGCATAAACGTCTCAGTATCCGGAGAAATGACCACAACATTTCCGTCATAGTTTCTCACATACGCATTATATTCCACAAAATACGGTGCAAACACGATAACCTCATCGCCCGGATTTAAAATGCTCTTTAAAATGATATTTAATCCGCTCGCCGCACCCACTGTCATGATCAGGTTCTTAAAGGAAAAATTCGTTCCGAACCGTTTATTTAAGGACTCTGCGATGGTCTGACGGACATCTTCATAGCCTGCATTGCTCATATATCCATGGAGTGTCATGAAATCCTCATTCTTCACCACGTCGAGGATCGCCTCTGTCACCTGCGTAACCGGAACATTCGGGTTTCCAAGGCTGAAGTCATATACATTCTCCCTGCCGTAAACAGCAGCCATTCTTTTCCCTTCCTCGAACATTGCGCGGATCGCGGAATTATTAGCCATAAATGGTTTCATTTTTTCTGATATCATAGCTGTCTCCTCCGTCTGTTGTGTTTAATCTCTAAAAAAATTCCAAAGGCACCGGTCACCACAAAGTAAAACCAGGTCGTAGGATTGGAATACCAGGTTGTAAAAAACGAGAGCATAAAATAGAGCGCTCCCTGAGAATAGAATAGGTACCACGCCGGATTTCTTCCCGGGTATGTCCTTGCAGAAAGCCATGCGGCAGCCGCTCCCAATACTGATGAAAACAGAAATACACCGGCAATTCCAAAATCATAATACGCGTCATAGAAGAGTGTAACCGTAGTCAGCTCCTCCTTATTCACGTAGATCGGCCAGTCCACTAATGCAGGCTTTATAAACTTAAGCCCCGATAATGCCCAGAGCGGAAACATTCCCTTTAGTCCCATAGAATGGGCCGGAAGCTCCCGTACCAGACAGTCAAAATTGTCGTAATTGTTTGCAATATACATGTAAGGCTGCGTGATAAAGATCGGCGTAGCCGCATTCTTCATCTCAAAGATTCCATTCAGATACGTCACATCATGGCTTCTGGCAATCGTTAAGATCACATAGAGTGGAACAAGTCCCGCCGCTGCCATGAAAAGATACCTGATTTTCCTATGTCCGCTGACAATCATAAATGTCAGCACTGCGAGAATCACCGCAAAGATCAGCTGAAATCTCGATACACAAAGCACCGGGATCAGGAGCGCGATCCCTGTCATAATGAGGGAAACGATTCTTTTCGCCTTCCCCATCTCCCTGTCATAGAACCATAACAGCACTTCCATGGACGGGACCAGTACACATGACACCGTCACATAATGGACCCCGGAAATATGGAAATATGAGTAGGCATGCGGCACTCCCCGAAGGAGAAACGGCACATATCCCAACCGGAATGCCTCAAACAAAAAGGCAGTCAGGGACAGAATTGTCAGCCCGGTAAGTGCAATGAAAATTCTTGTCCCGTATCTCTCTGCAGCCTTCTCTGTAAACTTCTGAGAAAAACCAGCTACAGTCTTTTTTTCTTCCCCATATCCAAATTTCTTTTCTGCCAGTGCGTACACATTCCAGAATGCCGCAAAAGCTACAAAAAAGCACGCCCAGGTCTCTAAACTCCAGTCCTTCTGAAGGTTTGACAGCTTCAGGCAGGAGATTCCTTCTCCTCCCACATAAAACAAGGAAAACAGTCCGCGGAGATGAAGCGGATTGCCGCTTTTCCCATATTCCCACAGATAAAGATATAGTGCTGCAAACATCAGTGACATTCCTGATAAGGTAAAATGGGCGCTGAATGCAAAAAGCATGGCAGCGCCGTAACAGATCACATAAACCAGCATATCAGCCTACTCTCCGAGACCGCCATTGATCAGTTCCGTGATTGCATCCAGAGCTTCCTTTTCGTCCACTCCCTCACAGATCAGCTCGATCTCATCTCCGCACTTTACGCATGCCCCCAGCACGCTCAGTACACTTTTTGCATTAGCTGTCGTGTTTCCATATTCAAATTTGATCGAACTCTGAAACCGCAGTGCCTCCTTGCACAGAAGCCCTGCCGGTCTCAGATGAAGACCGGTTGGGTTTCCTATCGTAACTTTTTGCTTTACCATAAGTATTTTTAACTCCTAATTTCGAAATATGGTCTGAAGACCTGTCGCCTGACGTGCTTCCGTCGTCTCCGGCGGGACGATCACCGCGTGTCTTGTCGCAGACGCAGCGGTCTCCCCCTCTGTCTCCGCCTCCCTGCTGCTCTCAGCGGCAGTTTCCGACGCTTTTGTTGTCTCTTTCTCAGTTGTCTCTTTCTCAGTTGTCTCAGGCTCTGTCTCCGTCGCAGACTCCTGCTCCTTTGCGACAGTTACCGTACAGCTGGAAATTCCCAGCAGATCATAGGCAGAATCAAGCTCCCTGTTAAGCGTCGGCTGAATCTGATGGCTTCCCTCTCCCATTCCAGAGACATTCAGACTCAGGTCCTCAGCCGTAAGCTGCAGGCTGTCAAGTTCTTCCTGAAGCGCACGGATCCGGACTGTGACCGTTCCCGGGTCTGCCCGATAGCTGTAGGAACTGTCCGCCCCAACATAACTGGCAGCGCTGATGCGGACCGTATATTCCCGTTCCTTCAACTGCTCCACCGTAAGTGTCACCGTGATCTCGGAACTGTCCTTCCCAGCCAGGGAAACTCCCTCCGGCAGATAATCATTCAGATCAATAGTCTTCACGATATTTGCCCTCGCGCCGGAAACATCAAGCTCTTCCTTCGGGATCGTGATCGTATTTAAGGATGCCAGAGCGCTCTTTAATCCGACCACCGGGACACTCTTAAGTCCGCACTCCACACCTGTGTAGCGATAACCGCCCGCCACCTCACCGGTGACATCGAAATCCAGGCTCAGATTCTTCACTTTCAGAATCTCCATGGTATAATCGACACTCTTGCAGTTACTGATCAGACGATCGCTGATCGTAATGCTGTTTTTGTTCGCGTCATAGAACTTCGGTTCCTCCGAATCGCTCCAATCCGCGTTCTTTCCGTCTAAGTTGATCTCGATTCCGACGCTGCTGATCTGTCCGATCAGGGATTCCGGACCTTCGACCGTAAGTGTCTCCGGTGACAGTGTCACCTTGCCAGTCTGGTAGCCGTCCTCAAGCATTCCCGTCGTCATGACGCCGATGGTAAATGTCTTCCTCTGAAGCGGTTCCGTCTCGATCTTGATCGTTCCCGTCCGGCTCACCGGCATGGAGACCAGGTATTCGGAGTGGTTTAGGACCTCGACCTTGATCGGGATCGCGCCTGTCACGGACCACATGTCTGTCATATCCGCGTACGCCCGGAAATCTGAGGAACGGATCCGATACGCATTTGTCGTCTTTACCTCATACTGAACTGTGGTTGTCGATTTTCCGACAACCGCATATGTCAGGTTGTTCTTCGTGAGGACGTCGCTGTTAATGATCTCTACCGGCACCTCCACAGTATCCGTCATGACCGGATCCGCCACATTGACGACCCCCAGCCAGACTAAAAAGGCACACAGGAAGGAAATCAGCAAAAGTCCCCATCGTCTATTCTGCTTTTCTTTCATTTTTATGCCATCCCTTCAAGAGTTTGAACGGGCCGGATACCGTCTCCTCCTCCGGCTTTGCAGCGATCGCAAGCTTTAACTCTTCCGGACTGTTGATCCTTCTGAGACTTCCGCCCGCCGCCAGGGATACCCGTCCAGTCTCCTCGGAGACTACAACGGTCAGGCTGTCCGTGCTCTCACTGATTCCAAGAGCCGCACGGTGTCTTGTTCCCAGGTCTTTGCTGATGCTCAGGTTATCAGAAAGCGGCAGATAACAGGTCGCAGAGGTCACGCGGTTTCCACGGATAATGATCGCGCCGTCGTGAAGAGGCGTATTGTGTTCAAAAATATTGATCAGAAGCTGGCTCGTGACGATTCCGTCCACCGGGATTCCCGTGCGTTCGATCTCCGGAAGCGGAGTGTCGCGCTCGATGACGATCAGGGCTCCTGTCTTTACTTTTCCCATTTCAAAGGCTGCACGGGTAATCTCATTTACGGTCTTCTCTGTATATCCTTCCTGCTGTCTGGAATTCTCAGAAATAAAAAGGTCTGTGATGATATTTTTGCTTCCGAGCTGCTCCAGCGCTTTTCGAAGCTCCGGCTGGAAGATAATGATGAGGGCTGTCAATACGAGCTGGCCCATATGGTTGATGATCCAGGTGATCGTATTTAAATGGAGCATCGCCGCCAGCAGGTAAAAACCAACAATGATCATACCACCGCGGAGAAGCACTCCCGCTCTCGTCGACTTCACCCATAAAAGGACTTCATAGATCAGAACTGTGAGGATCAGAATTTCAAAAAGATTCGACAATGTGATCTTCGGAATAAATGTAAACCAGGAATACATATTCCCAAGAAATTCTGTCATTTTGTTACCTCCGTACAATTATTCACGAGTTTCGTTCTTCTCATGTCTCACATTTTTTCTCGAATAAATCCGCTGTACCTTCACATCCGGTGCAGACACCGTGAGCTTCGGGACAGCTTTCACATAGTAATAGTAGTCATCGTCTTCATACTGCAGATACTCTGTTCTCGTGTAATCCACCGCGAACACAAAGAACTGGTAGATCAGGGCGATCACCACCGATGCGACGATTCCAAAGATCATGGAACCTGCGGATACCGGAAGGTTGAAATTGAAATCACCGATAAAGATCACTGCAAGCTGTGTGATCACTCCCGCAACGATGGCGATGGACCAGGAGTAGTCTACTGAAAGATTTTTAAGGATGAAAACCACAAGGATCGCAGCGGCAAATGCAGCCACCATGACCCACATCAGCTCATTTCCAAATACATTCTTTACGATCTGGATAAACCGGTCTGCCATCTCCGCCATCGAACTTCCCGTCAGTGTTCCCGCATTTTGCTTTAAATACATCAGAATATAGTAGATGCAGACACCGCTGCACACAGGAACGATGGACACAAGGCTTCCAGAAAGTCCTACCACAAGCGGCACCACATACGGAATCCGCAGGAAGAACAGTAACGGTGTCAGGAGAAGCAGATATCCGTCACCCGGCCGGAATCCGTAGTAAAGGACGGTCACCGCCAGCACGAACACAAAGATGACCAGAGCGATCTCCAGAGACACCTGGGCAACATGGATCAGGATAAAAACACCGGCCAGAAACGCTGTCACTCCATATGGAATAAAGGAGGCAACCAGTCCCATCACCACCGGGATCAGCGGATTCTTAAGTTTCGACATAAAACCTACATTCGCGTTGATCAGCCAGAACGTAAGGAATCCCACCAGGAATTTTACGACCGGTACGATGTAAATATTATACTTTCCATAAAATTGTTTCAGTTTTTCCTTGAATACTAAAAGTCCGATCACTTACTCTTTTCCTCCCCGTTTTCCTTTGCAGGCTACTGGTCATATTTTTTATCAAGGCGCCGCAGCTTTGCCTGATAGATCTTCAGTCTTCCGGCTGCTTCGTCATAACGTCTCGAATAGATCTTCCAGGTCACAACAAGATATGCGAGAAGTCCCGCAGCATAGTAGAATACAAGGCGCACCCCGAGAGAGATCAGGTCATCCACCGCCATGGCGTTGAGCAGATCATCGAACCGGTAAAGGACCCACAGCACCAGGCACAGGCACACGGTCAGCGAGTACGCGATAAAAGACCGGATCAGATGGCTTCCAACGTAGTCGCTCTTGAAATACCGGTTTGCCGGGATGGATTCCTTCATCATTTTCTTTTCAAACATGGCGATACCCGTCATCAGCCGGATCTTCTCCTCATTTAACATGGCAGTCTCCTTTTTCCATCATTTAAAGCCCAGCAGTTGCACAATAGATCTGCACACTTGCTGCGCTGACCGTAAAAAGTATGGGCTGGAAAGCAAAAATCCCATCGGCAAAGCCGATCCGGAATGGATTTTTGCTTGTAACTGCGAAGAATCTTAGCAGTTATGAAACAAATACCAATATAACACACTTTCCCGCGCTTGGCGAGACGAAGTCCCTACATTTATGAAAATTTTAAGGAAAATGTAACGGTTCCGGCAACAATTTTGTTACCTGTTTAATGTCTCGATAAATTTTCCAAATGCCTCACGCCCCGCCTCTGTGCGCTTATAAACGCCCGCATCCTCAAGGACATTCGCGAACACATGGCCGACCTCATCCTGTAAGATCTCCATCACATTATCCTTTGTGATCTTCGCATATTTCGGAAGGAACTCTTCTACCCAGTCTGCATGTTTTGCGATGGATTCCTCGCTGCGGATGTCCTTTCCTTCCACGATATAGTCGGCAAGCAGGGCAAGCTCATCCTTCAATCTCGACGGAAGAACTGCCAGGCCCATGACTTCGATGAGTCCGATGTTCTCTTTCTTGATGTGGTGGAGTTTCGGGTTCGGATGAAACAGACCTAACGGACGTTCCTCCGTGGTGCGGTTATTTCTCAGTACCAGATCCAGCTCAAACTTTCCGCCGCGGAATCTCGCGATCGGGGTGATCGTGTTATGTGGCTCCCCGTCTGTCTCCGCGTAGATATCCGCGTCCGCGTCTGTATATCCGCGCCATGCAGTTAAGATCTTATCCGCAAGATCCACAAGGCGTTCTTTCTTCTCACTGCGGATCCTGATCACGGACATCGGCCATTTTACGATTCCTGCTTCCACATCCTCGTAACCGTTCACTGTAAAACTTTTCTCCACCGGTGCTTTCGCCATCGCGAAGGTGTATCTTCCGCCCTGGAAATGGTCGTGGGTCAGGATGGAACCGCCGACGATCGGGAGATCCGCGTTGGATCCCAGGAAATAATGCGGGAACATGGTCACAAAATCAAATAACTTTTTGAACGTATTCCGGTCGATCTTCATCGGGGTGTGTTTTCCGTTGAAGACGATGCAGTGCTCATTATAGTAGACGTACGGGGAATACTGGAAGCCCCAGGACTCGCCGTTTAAGGTCAGCGGAATGATCCGGTGGTTGTTTCTCGCCGGATGGTTGATTCGGCCCGCGTAGCCCACGTTTTCCATACAGAGCAGGCATTTCGGGTATCCGCTCTGCTTCATGGTTTTTGCAGCGGCGATAGCTTTCGGGTCTTTCTCAGGCTTTGAGAGGTTTACCGTGATGTCCAGGTCGCCGTACTCCGTCTTTGTGATCCACTTCAGGTCCTTGCAGACACGGTAGCGGCGGATATAGTCGGAGTCCTGGCTCAGTTTGTAGAAATAAGCCGTTGCGTCCTCCGGGGATTTTTCATACTCCCCGCGGAATTTCTTTACGACCTCGCTTGGGCGCGGCATCAGGCAGTTCATGAGTCTCGTGTCAAAAAGATCCCGGTATACGACGCTGTTGTTTTCAAGGATCCCCTGCTCTGCAGCGTAGTCGGTGAGCGCGTTTAAGGTATCTTCCAGGCTGATCTCGTCTGTAATCCCGCCCGGCTCCTCGTATTCGGACATTTTCAGTACTTCCAGGATCTGGTTTCTTGCGTAGATCTCATCTTCGGCTTCGATAAGTCCGGTCGTTCTGCCGTACTGAACCAGTTTCTTTATTGACATTTCAATCATGATCGAATTCCTCCGTTTTTTTACGGTATATTGACAGATTTAAGTATAACGTGCGTATCTTCTTGTTTTCGCTGCACAAAAACAAGAAGCACAGGGCGGCCGCCCTATATCAATCTGCTCTGCAAAAACACTTATACAAGTAAACTTGCAGCGCGTTTTTTGCAGAACAAATTGCCGCACCTGCAACCTGTTACATTTTATTATAATAAATTTACCACCCTAATACAATCGCTATTTTATTTTTTTATCCCCCGCATCGCACGCTGAAGCCGCTCCGTAATGATTCCGCCGACGATTCCGATCAGTGTTCCCGCGATGCATCCGGCTGCCAGAAGAAATGGCAGATAATAAAATACCCCTGGTGTCTGGACGATAACTGCCGCAAAGGTGATCTGGCCGATATTATGGGCAATACCGCCAAGAACGCTGATGCTGACCTGGGAGAGCTTTCCGGTCTTCTTCAATACCGCCATCACAAACAAGCTTAAAAAGCTTCCAGACAGCCCGTAGATCATGCTGTAGGGATTTCCAAATGACAGTCCCACAAGAACGATGCGGATCAGGGTCACGGCGATGGTTCCGGGGATTCCAATTAAATAGAGCCCCACCACCGTTACAAGGTTCGCCAGTCCCAGCTTTATGCCTGGGACTGGGATCGGGATGGGAATCATTGTCTCAACAAAACTCAGCACCATGGCAAGGGCAATCAGGAGCCCATACAATGCCACAGTTATTGCCTTTTTTTCTCGATTCATCGGATCTATTCTCCTCTTTCTTGACTTTCAAAAGTTCATTTGTTAGAATAAACCGGATATCCGGCAGTGCAGCTTCTGATATTTTGTACGACAGGCACGAGTGCCTGCTGCGGTCTGCGTTTTCGTATTAATATACAAAATTTCCGCTGTCGAATGAGCTTATAATATTTATCGTACAGGAAGTATATAACACATGAATAAAAAAACAATATTTGGCCTCTGTGCCGCCGGTCTCCTCTTTGTTTCCGGCATGACATTGAGCGGGTGTGGAACAAGCAGCGGACCGGGACTTCTCACACAGGAGACTCCTCTCAGCCGTTCCGATTTTCTGCTCAACACCTTCGTCACCATCACGCTCTACGATTCCGACGACTCCTCTATCTTAGACGATTCGATGGCACTTTGTAAAGAGTATGAGAATATTTTCAGCAAGACCTTAGAGACCAGCGAGCTCTACAAGATCAACCATCGGACCTCCGACACTGTCACGGTCTCCGACGACATGGCAGCGCTTCTGGCAAAAGGTCTGGAATACTGCGAGAAATCTGACGGTGCCTTTGACATTACGATCGAGCCGTTGAGTTCCCTCTGGAATTTCACAAGCGGCGAGGCCGTGATCCCGGATGAAGCAGACATCGAAGCAGATATTCCGAAGGTGGATTACCACAACCTCGTCCTCTCCGGAAATACGCTGACATTCCTCTCCCCGGATACCACCATCGACCTGGGTTCCATCGCGAAGGGCTATATCGCCGACCGGATCAAGGAACAGCTCCTGGATGCCGGTGTGGAGAGCGCCATTATCAATCTCGGCGGAAACGTCCTCTGCGTGGGCGAAAAGCCGGACGGAAGCAAATTCAACATCGGGCTGCAGAAACCTTTTGCGGACAGGGATGAGACATTTGAGGTGCTTGGGATCAATGATCTCTCCGTCGTGACATCCGGTGTCTACGAGCGGCATTTTGAGATCGACGGAAAGAATTACCATCACATTTTAAACCCGGCAACCGGGTATCCTTACGATAATGGACTGATCTCCGTGACGATCCTCTCCGAGGAGTCCGTGGACGGGGATGGTCTCTCCACCACCTGCTTTTCCCTTGGCCTGGAAAAAGGACTGGAGCTTGCGAATTCCCTGGATGGAATCTACGCATGCTTTATCGATGAGGATTACAATGTTTACTATTCGGATGGAATGGAAGACTTTATTATCAAACAGTAATATTTAGATCAGACAGTCTCCCGGATTTTTTGCCCGGCGCTGATGCAAAACACGAAACAGTTACCATTACACTATTTTCAGGGATTTTTTATGACAGAAAGCAAATATACGAAACAGAAACTTTTAAAAAAACAGGATATGATCCTGATCGCCGTAATACTTGCGGCAGCCGTTCTTCTTTTTCTCGGGGCAAAATTGATGCATAAAAGCCCTGCGGAGATCGTTGAAGTTTCCGTCGATGGAAAAGTAGTCGAAACCCTCGATCTCGCAAAAGATCAGGAACTCACTATAGACAGCGTGTCCGGCGGCACAAACCACCTGATCATCAAAGATGGGGAGGCGTGGGTCTCCGAGGCCACATGCCCCGACAAGATCTGTGTCCACCAGGGAAAGATCCATCTGGACGGCGAGATCATCGTCTGCCTGCCCAATAAGATGACGGCACAGATCAAGAGCACAAAATAGACAGTGCAGTCAGTGCGGTAAGCGTGCAAAATTGCTGAACAATTAGTCTGAAATTGTGACTGTTCTGCAGGTCTGCGCACTTACTGCGCTGACTGTAAGAAAACATAAGCCGGAAGGCAAAAAACCTGAGAGGTCTCAACACAGCTCCTCAGGTTTTTATTATACTGGTCAGCAATACGCTCTTACTCCGCCAACCCCATCTTCTTCATCTCTTCCGCAACGGAATCCTCGCAGGATCTCATGGCGAGGATCGTCATTTCCATTAACTTCGGCAGTTCCCAGCCGAGATTCCCGGCACCTTTTGTGATGACGTCCCTGGAACATCCCGCAGCAAATTTCTTATCTTTAAATTTCTTCTTTAAGCTGGACACTTCCATGTCCTTCGTACTCTTTGATGGGCGCATCTTCGCTGCCGCCCAGATCAGACCGGTCAGCTCATCTGCCGCGAAGAGGACTTTTTCCATCTCGTGCTCCGGCTTCGCGTCGATCCACTCGTGGATTCCGTATCCGTGGCTGCAGACCGCATGGATCACCTCATCCTCGGCTCCGCCCTCTTTTAAAAGACGCGGCGCGATCAGGCAGTGCTCCTCCGGATACTCCTCGAAATCGATATCATGAAGGATTCCGCAGATCTCCCAGAATCCGGCCTCATCTCCGTATCCGAGTTCATTCGCGTACCATTTTAAAACGCCCCCGACAGTCAGGCCATGGAGAATATGGAATGGCTCTTTGTTGTATTTTCTGAGGAGCGCGATGGCGTCCTCTCTCGTCAGTTTTGTCTGCATGATTTTATGCCTCCATACTTATAAATTATCTGTAACTATTCAGTACCTTCACTTATAAATTATCTGGTAACTGTTCAGTAGGTCTGCGCACTTGCTGCGCTGACCGTAAGGAAACATAGGCTGGAAGGCAAAAATCCCATCAGCGAAGCTGATCTGGAATGGATTTTTGCACGTAACTATGAAGGTACTGAATAGTTACAATTATCTTTCTTACCAGTATAGCAGAACATTCCTATAATTCAAGTATGATAGTAGGATTTTTATAACATTTTAGT
Organism: Clostridium sp. MCC328; assembly: GCF_018785465.1. NCBI lineage: Bacteria > Bacillati > Bacillota > Clostridia > Eubacteriales > Clostridiaceae > Clostridium > Clostridium sp. MCC328. The sequence continues at coordinate 19,896 of NZ_WQPW01000132.1, read as the reverse complement.
TACAGTTCAGCCATTACATCTTCTTGTTTTCATATTCATGAAAACAAGAAGCTTGGTGGTTCCACCATATGCTGGTTTGAATGAAAAAGTGCTTATGCAAGCAAGCTTGCAACACACTTTCTCATTCAAACCAGCGCATGGCTGAACTGTAACACATTTTAAAACAGTCCGCTCATTCATCGATTCCTGTTTGGAAAAAATAGACCTTTACATCCAGAATTTTCCCATCACAATCTTCTCCGCATACTCAAAGTCCCAAAGTTCAACATTCCCGGCTGTCACCACCGGATCACTGTCGATGACGATCCCGTCGACCATGTAATCCCGCTGTCCCACCGGCGTTCCTTCCCGGACCGGAGCATGGAGCGATTTTGCGATCTTTGTCCTTACCTGGACCTTCTCATCGTTTCCCAGCAGAACACGTAGAGGGGTCTTATCCGCGTTTTCAGTCCCGATCTCCACCTTAACCCTGGACTCCACGCCATTTTCCACCGGAACTGCAGTTTCCTCCCCGAGTCCTGTTTTCTCTATCTCCTTATACTCAAAGTTTTTATCCCCGTACGTCACAAGTTTCCGCACATCCTGCCACTTATAGGTCCTGTGGGGTGGCCACCCGCAGCCCAGGAGCGCCGCTATGAACAGCTTCTTCCCCTTTTTTACTGCACCAACATAACAGTATCCGGCCTTTCCCGTGAATCCGGTCTTTCCACTGACCGCACCTTCCATGGATGTCAGGAGAGCGTTATGATTGACGCAGGAGAAACTCCGTATCCCGGAAAGGTCGGAAAAGGCGTGGGACGGTGCTCTTGTGATGGCAAGGAACTCTTCTTTTGCCGGTGAGAGCACGATGCAGTATCTGAGGATCCGCGCCAGGTCTGCCGCAGTGGTGGAATGAATCTTCCCACTCTCCTTATCCTCCGCATCCAACCCGTTGGGCGTCAGAAAATATGTATCATCACAGCCAAGTTCCGCTGCCTTCCTGTTCATCATGTCCGCGAAATCTTCCACGCTGCCCCCGACCGCTTCCGCGATGGCCACTGCGGTGTCATTGTGGGATTCCAGCATCAGGGAGTAAAGAAGGTCTTCCAGGCGGTATTTCTCCCCTTCTCTCACATGCAGCTTCACCTCCGGCATGGTCGCCGCCCGGTCTGAGATCCCGACTTCCGTGTCCAGCCCGGCATTCTCCAGGGCAAGGATGCAGGTCATGATCTTCGTAGTGCTGGCCATGGGAAGAACTTCCATCTCGTTTTTGCCGTACAGAATCCGCCCTGTATCGCCGTCAAGCAGGACAGCGGAGTGGGAGTTCAGGTTCAGCGGATCGGTCTTCACCTTCGATCGCACCACCGCTGATTCCAGTGTCTCCCCATTCTCGGACCGGATCACCGATACGACCGGATCCTGTGCAGCCTGCAGCCCGCTGCTTTCCCTGTATAAATGATCTCCGGGAACTGCCGCTGCCAAAAGCAGGAGTCCCCCCAGGCACAACTGCAGGATCTGGGATGGTCCGCGCCTGCGTTTTTCCTTTTCTTTCCCCAAGGTCCATTCACTGAGCCGCGCCAGCACCATTCCTGCTATATTTTTATTTTTCCACATTTTTCAGAACTTCCGCCGCATATTTGTAACAGCATATGCGGATGTTTTCTGAGACTTGCCGGACAATTTTTCCTATGATACAATGAAATACGCTGAAATAACTTTGAGATCATTTCTACGTGTCCGTGGTGTTATGCAGCCGAAATCTCTGCGGGCATCTGCGTATTGAATTATTATTTTTAATAAAAAGGGATTTTTCATGAATATAGTTTTAATTTACACAATTAAAGAAGCTGAGAGCGGCCGTTCCATCGCCGCCTTTCTCCTGGATTCCGGCTATTCTTCCCGCCTGGTGGTTCATCTTCGGAACACCGAGGGCAGTTTTCTCCTAAACGGAAAAACTGTTTTTTCCAACACAGTCCTTCAGCCGAAAGATCAGTTGCGCGTCCATGTCACGGAGAAAAAAACTTCCGACCAGATTGTCCCTGTTCCCATGGACCTCTCCGTCGTTTTTGAAGACGAACATGTTCTCGTGATCGATAAACCTGCCGGAATGCCGGTCCACCCGTCCCAGGGACACTATGAGAATACCCTGGCAAACGGAATCGCATGGTATTACAGGAACGAGGCGACCCCTTTCGTGTTCCGGGCCGTAAACCGGCTGGACCGGGACACATCAGGACTTGTGCTTCTCGCAAAGAATCCCTACAGCTCCTGCGTTCTCTCTGATGCCGTGAAGGATCACACGATTCACAGGGAGTACGCCGCCATCGTCTCCGGGAAGACGGACGCGTCCGGCACCATCGATCTTCCGATCGCAAGAAAAGACGGCTCCACCATCGAGCGGGTCTGCGATCCAGAGCGGGGCGAGACCGCTGTGACCCATTACCGGACGTTTGCCTACAACAAGGACGCCGACATTTCTTTCATCCGCCTCCTCTTAGAGACAGGAAGAACACACCAGATCCGGGTCCATATGAAAGCCATCGGGCATCCGCTGCCGGGGGATTTTCTCTACTGCCCGGACTACCGCTTTATCGACCGGCAGCCGCTCCATTCCACATACTTAAGATTTTCCCATCCCATGACCGGAGAGAAGCTTGAATTCTCCGCATCACTGCCAGAGGACATGAGAAAACTTTTTCCGGACATCAAAAATCCGTCAGGTCCTGTCTTTTTCTAAGGCAGGACCTGACGGATTTTTATTTGCTTTTTTTAAACACTACATATTAAAGTGTATCTCATCATAAGCAGATTTTCAGCGTATCCTCATATATCTGCTGACTTCTATACTCAGCCGCCCTGGATTCTAAGTCCCTTCGGATAGTGGTTTTTCAGCATCCCGCCAGCTGCCTTCGCAAATCCAAGCGACATGCCGCCGGTAGTAACAAGAACCCAGCCTTTTACCGGAATCTCCCGATTTTCAAAGTCTTCCGCCCGCAGCGTCTCCCCGCGAAGATACCGCAGCGCAAGATCCTCCGATCCGACCTCAACGCTCTGTCTCACATCACTTTTTTTCAGTGCCAGAGCCAATGCATGGGACGGCTCAAACCTGTCTTTTTTCGCGCTTCCGAGGTGCAGGCCCGGTCTCAGTACCTTAAGTCCCTTAAGATCCGGCATCACCTCCGGGACGAGATACAGGTTTTCTCCGAACATCAGAAATTTCTTTTCATTCTCCAGATGTTCCGTGTCTTTCAGATTTTCTTTTTCAAACGTCCGGAACGCAGCGACCGCTTCCGTGAGCGCCGCGTCCTCTTTCGCACGTCCATTTTTACGTCCGCCCTTTTTGCTGTTTTTCTTTTCGTCTGCGTTCACGGTACTTTCCACAGCATCCCAGGATCTCTCACCTTTCACAAGCAGCGCCAGGAAATGACCCTCCCCGTCCGCAAGATGCGGCCAGATCCTCACGGTCTTTTTCAGCTCCTCATCCCCATCTGCCCATTCCGGGTGACCGCCGGAAAAATATTTTACAAGCTCCGGCTGCACCACAGAAAACTCCGGATGGCGCTCAAGGAATCTTGCTATGCTCTGCTCGTTCTCCTCGGGTGAAAATGTGCAGGTGGAATAGGCGATCCGCCCACCGTCCTTTAACATCGCCGCTGCGCAGTCCAGGATCCCGTCCTGCAGCCCCGCGCACTGTCTTACATGGTCTGGGCTCCACTCATTTCTGGCGTTCTCATCCTTTCGGAACATTCCCTCGCCGGAACACGGGGCATCCACCACGATCCCGTCAAAAAATTCCGGAAACGCCGGGGCAAGCTGGAACGGATCCATATTCGTCACCACAGCATTCTCCACGCCAAGGCGCTCAATATTCTGGGACAGGATCTTCGCGCGGGCAGGATGGATCTCGTTGCAGACTAAAAGCCCCTGTCCGCCCATTTTTCCGGCAAGATGGGTAGATTTACCTCCCGGTGCCGCGCAGAGGTCCAGGATCTGCTCTCCGGGCTTTGGAGACAGTGCTTCTGCCACAGACATGGCGCTTGGTTCCTGGATATAGTATGCCCCCGCCTCGTGGAACGGATGGCGTCCCGGGCGCATGTCTGCCTCGTAGTAAAATCCCTCTTCTGCCCAGGGAACTTTTGCGAGTCCCTTCAGGTAATCTCCGAGGGGTTCTCCTTCCTCCGGCATCTCTCCGCTCTTCTGCTTTAATGGGTTGACCCGCAGTCCGAATTTCCGCTCCGCGTCATAGCTCTTAAAAAATGCTTCCGCATCACTGCCGAGAAGCTTTTCCATCTTCTCCACGAACGCTTCCGGCAGCTCTCTCTTCGTTTCTTTTTCCATAATCTCCTGATCTCAAAAACGCCCGCCGGGGATGATCCCAGCGGGCGCTCAAGTCCTAAAGTCCTAGTTTC
>NZ_WQPW01000132.1:597-15498 GCF_018785465.1 Clostridium sp. MCC328 | reverse complement strand
GCAAAAATCCATTCCAGATCAGCTTCGCTGATGGGATTTTTGCCCTCCAGCCTATGTTTTCTTACGGTCAGCGCAGCAAGGGCGCAGACCTACTGAACAGTTACAGTTTCTGTTCTTTTGCAGGCGGCACACCCAGGATATGTCCATCTGCAAGACTGTGTCTAAACACATTTGCCCAGCCATATGTCCATCCGGACATAGCTAAACTATCATCTCAACTTACAGCTCGATCTTGTAATCGTCTGCGCCGATACCGTTTACTACATAGTAAGCAGCGCTCTCTTCCGGCTTTACATAGATCTCGATGGTCTTGATATCGCCGACTTTGTTGCCTTTCTTTGTGTAGGCTTTCTTAACAGCTGCAATGAGGTCTTTCTCTGTAACTTCCTTGCCAGCGAACTGTACAACTACGGATGTCTTGATGTCCTTTGCTGTTGTTCTCTTTGCCGGAGCTTTCTTTGCTGTCTCTTTCTTCGGCTCTTCTGCTTTCTTAGCTTCTGCCTTCGGAGCCTCTGCCTTTGCTTCTGCCTTTACTGTCTTTGTCTCTGCTGCCTTTACTTCTACAGTGCTATTGCTAACCGGTGCTGCAGCCATTTTCTTTGCTGCGGCTGCGATTGGATTCTTCTTTGCCATAATGATATCCTCCTGAAAAATGTTGACACACAAAACTGTTTTCCTGTCATTTCCTGAGTTGTCGTACTAAATAATCGTCATAGCGCATTATAAGCCCTCGTTAGGATTTTGTCAATAAAATCCCGTAAAACTGGTATTTGTAAGCAAAAAAGATCCGGCAGAACACATATCCGAAAGTATCCTGCCGAATCAAAATACCAGCTTTATTTTTTGAATTATTCCTGCAGCTTAAATCCCGGGATCACATCGCTCCACTTGTTGATTCCGATGATCTTCTTCGCAAATTCCGTATACTTCAGAGATTTATTTGTATCAATATATTTGAATACGTTGTAAATATTCTTCGGCATAACGGCGATGACCCTGTTCGGGCTTGACATGTCAACTGTCCAGAGACCAAACGAGCAGGACTGCTCTACCTCGATCACCGCATCGACCTGACGGTTTAAGATAAACGCGTCGATATACGGGTTGTTGTCCACAAGATAGTACGCGTAGGCAAATGCCGCCGCCTGGATATCATAGACATCTCCGCGGGTCGCGCTCTTTGATGTAAAGCCTTCCTCAGAGAGAATGATATGGCGGACATTTCCGCCTGCATCACGCATGATGTCCTTCTGGAAGTAATCCGTCAGGACGTTGAGGTTCTTGAAGTTTACGACCGGTGAATCTTCTGTATTGTTGACAGCACCTGTCTGATCATCATCCCAGAACTCCGGCTCCGTCATCGGATGCGGGTATGGGTGGTAGGCAAGTCCCCATTCGATATTTCCCTCGTCGCGGATATCGGCGTTGAACCGGTCGATGAAGTCCTTCGCGCCGTACATCAGATTGGAGTTCGCCCGCTTCCACTCATAGTCTGTGGAGAAGAATACTCTCGCGTTGCGGCTCTGGCTCTTGATTGCCGTGTAGGCCACACGGAATACCTTTGAGTAGAGTTTTGTGTAGGAATCGATGTCCATCGGACCTGTGTAGTTCCAGTTTAAGTTGTTGTTGATCTCGTTTCCGACGATCCAGTTGCTGACGCGGCCGTAATCATCGTGGGCGCCGGAATAGCGCTCTGCCATGAAGGAGAGCAGCGCGCGTGTCGTCTCATATCCCTGCTCCGTGGAGACATTAAAACCGTAGTAGAAAGCTTCCTTTCTCTTCGCAAGCCCGGCTTCGTGAAGCTCCGGGTAGCTGTCGTTCCAGCCGTTTAAAAGGATCGCCGTCACAACGATTCCTTTTGCGGAGAACGCACTGATCATCTTATCATAATCCTTGATGAGATCACCGTTGAAGTTGTAGGTCTTTCCGTTGTATTTGTACTTTAAATTGCCGCCCACAAGCTGGTGATACGGGATATTGACCGTCGTGTGCTTCACACCCAGATTCAGCGCGTCACCGAGCATATCGAGCTGGATCAGAAGTCCTTTTTTGCTCATCGGCTCCGGGTAAGCCTCACGATATTTTGCCACATCGCCCGGGTTCGTCACATAGATCGCATTGCTGATCGGGGTGTAGGTGCTGCCGGTCTTTAACGCAACCACAAATCTGGAATAGAGCATCGTATCTGTGGAATCACCGCTGTATTTTAAGGTGAATTTTAACTTGTCGGATTTGTTGCTCCATGCGATGTAGTCCGTTCTGGAGCCTATCTCAGACTCATATGGGTGAAGCTCGAACAGATAATAATATCCATCATCCGGAGTTTCCCCCTCATTTAAAGCGCCGGTCGTAGCTGTTCCTGTGACGGAAATGCTGTTTCCGTTCTCTACCGAACAAGCCTTCAGCCATGCACTGTCATAAGCAAAGCTCGTGAAGCATCCCACCGCCGCGGTCATCAGCAGTCCCATAAGAAACGCCGCACCGCTGCGGAATAAGGTTCTTTTTTTCATATCGTTTTCCCGCCTTTCTTTTTGCCTAAACTATTTTATCATCTGTATTTTGATGATTCAATTACAATTCCCTTACGATTTTACGGCAATCTGCCGCCTTTTTCGCCATCTTTGCGGCATCAAAACCACTGGAACCGATCGATTCTGATACGGAAATATAAGCACATTTTTTCCATCAGGCTAGAGAACCGCCAGAACAAGTGCCGCCAGATTCGCCGCGAAATGGAACACCACCGGTGCCTTCACCGTGTTCGTCTTTTCCATAAGATATGCCAGGATCAGCCCCATAAAGAAGCTGTAGATTCCCTGCACAAGATCCCAGTGGAACACACTGAAAAATGCCGCAGTCATAAATGCTGCTGCCGGGGCGGACACAAGTTCCTTGCACCTTCCATAGAGAACGCCGCGGAAAAAGTATTCCTCCAGAACAGGGGATGCCGCCAGAAGCACCACAGCCTCCAGCCAGAGATTTCCCGTAAACAGGCTCTCATCCGCCAACACCGCGCCAGGGATCTGAAGTGTTTTCACCGCAAAGCCGAATGCCAGGGATATTCCTGCGCCGCCAAAAAATACTGCTGCCGCGATTTTTCCGTTCCAGTGTTCTTTTCCCCGGAACACCGAATCCTCTCTATAAAGATGTACCAGCATCGGAACCGCCACGATCGCCCGGAACAGTGTATCCCACAGGATCACATCGTCCCCGAACAGCATCGTCTGCGCAAGCGGAAGCTCGATGAGACACGCCACCGCCAGGCAGAACAGAATTGGAAAAAGAATCCTCCGGATCCTGATCTTCAATTGCCTCTCTCCTTTCATGCCGCCGTATTGTGCTGCCGCAGACCGGCACCCAATACGCACACCAACACATCTTACCACATTTTGCGGTGGAATACAAATATCTGAGGACGCATATACTGTAAAAAACAGGTTATCACTATGATTTTTTCTTCCTTCTCTTTTCTGCGGGAACATATCCATCTTCCGCTCTGCCGCTCCCGCATTCCGAGCCCACGCCGTCTCGGAACGTTTCTCCTGGCTCTCATCCTCCTCCCCCTCTCCTACGTCCTCGGCGCTTTCGCCGCCACCGTTATTCCGGCAGTCCCGGCCTCCGCTGACGGAAACTGGGGGCTCTCGTTCCAGCAGGAGGGAAAACCGCCTGTGGCAAACGCAACGGCGGATGAATTAAAGCAGTACAATGCCTGGTACGCTGATCTTTCCGGCGAAAAGGTCATCTACCTGACCTTCGACGCCGGATACGAGAACGGCAACACTCCCTCGATCCTGGATGCCCTGAAAAAGCATCAGGTTCCCGCCGCGTTTTTCGTTGTCGGGAACTACCTGGAGACCAGCCCGGACCTCGTAAAGCGCATGATCTCCGAGGGACATATTGTCGCAAACCATACATATCACCACCCGGACATGTCGAAGATCAGCGACCGGGAAAGTTTCGCAAAAGAGCTCTCAAGCCTCGAAGCACTCTACACAGAGATCACAGGGGAGACCATGCGGAAATACTACCGGCCGCCCCAGGGAAAATACAGCAAAGCGAATCTTCAGATGGCAAAAGCTCTCGGCTATCAGACCTTCTTCTGGAGTCTCGCCTATGTGGACTGGTATCAGGATCAGCAGCCCACAAAGGAGGAAGCGTTCAAAAAACTTCTCGGCCGCATCCATCCCGGTGCCATCGTGCTTTTACACAGCACCTCATCCACCAACGCGGCGATCCTCGATGAGTTGCTGACGAAGTGGGAGGAGATGGGCTACCGGTTCGGGACATTGGATGAACTTGTCCGGAAGGCTGCTGCCACACAATAATTTCAGCAGGTTTAAAATTCCCTGGTCTGCAGCCTTCACCAATGTGCCTTGGCATATCTCGCGCCTCGCGCGGTCGCTTGCGACAATCTACATCTTCGCGCGAGTGCGCATCATTGGCACGTTAGTGCCTTTTGTGTAATAGGGAATTTCTCGGAATTCCCTATTACACAAAAAGCACCTGCTGCCCTCTAAATTTATAGAGGACACAGCAGGTGTGTTTTTACCATAGCTTATTCACTTTTTGCTGCAACACGCCATCCTGTCCTAATCCGGCTCCACGATCCGGTATCCGACGCCAACCTCTGTAAAAATATACTGCGGCTCCGCCGGATTCTTCTCGATCTTTCTCCGGATATTCGCCATATTCACACGCAGGATCCGGTTATCATTCTTCATATTCGGTCCCCAGATCTCTTTAATAATATAGTCGTAAGTCATGACTTTCCCGGCATACTTTCCAAGAAGACTCACGATCTTATACTCGTTCTGGGTCAGTCCCGCGTCCACACCGTCGATAAACACGCGGTGCTTGTCATAATCGATGGTCAATCCGCCGGATTTAAAAACTCCCGTCTGTCCGCCCGGCTGATTCGGGATCCCAGACCTTGTGTGACGGATCGCGGTGCGGATCCTTGCGAGAAGCTCGGATGTTCCAAAAGGCTTCGTGATGTAATCGTCAGCTCCGAGATCCAGCGCCTCCACCTTATCCCTCTCATGGGTTCTCGCCGACACAACGATCACCGGCATCGCGGACCATTCCCGCACGCCCTGTAAGATCTTCATGCCGTCCATGTCCGGCAGACCGAGATCCAAGATCACCACGTCCGGACACTGGGAGGTCACCATGCTGTATGCCTCCGCTCCCGTCTGCGCGACGATCACATCGTAATTGTTCGCTTCCAGCACTGTCTTGATGAAATTGCTGATCCTCTTGTCGTCTTCCACGACCAGCACTCTGTCTTTAATCTCCATATTCCGTGTCCACTCCTTTCGGCAGCCAGAACATCACTCTGGCACCGCCTTCTTTTCTGTTTTCTGCTTTCATGATTCCGTCGTGGGCTCTTACGATGGTCATGCAAACCGAAAGTCCGATTCCCATATTTCGCTTAGAATCGCTCTCTTTTCCGTCCTCCGACTGGAAACTTCCGTCGAACATTCTCGGAAGAGCGGACTCCTTGATTCCGGCACCGTCATCCTCAACAGAGAATTTCACCTGGTCCCCGTCCTCCGTCACGATCAACCAGATCTTTGTCATACCGTCCGCGTGGAGCACGCAATTTTCCAGGAGATTTACGATCACCTGCTCGATCAGGATCGCGTCCATAGGCACAAACAGAACATCCTCCGGCACTTTCGGGACTACCTCGATATCCGGGAATCGTTTTCTGAATTTCGTGATCGCTCCGCTGATCACGTCCTCCACCAATTCATCTTCCTTATTGATTCTGGCGGTTCCATCCCCGATCCTCGTGATGGAAAGAAGGTTTTCCACCATCCGGACGAGCCACTGACCCTCGGATTTCATGTCCTCAAGGAGTTCTAGGATATTTTCCTTCGATAGCGCGTCATAGTTGTCGATGATCCCGGACGCGGAGCCGACGATCGACGTCAACGGTGTGCGGATATCATGGGAGACCGCCCGCAGAAGGTTCGCGCGCATCTTTTCCCGCTCAACCTCCAGCCGCATCTGCTCCTGTTTCTTGATCTGGGTCGTCAGGGCGCTGACGCTGCAGGCCACAGCCAGCATGGCGACGAAGGTCAGCGGGTATCCCGTGATCGCAAAGTTCAGTTTGAAATATGGGAATGTAAAAACGTAGTTCACACCGAAAACAGCGATGATCGATGCGACGATTCCATAAACATATCCATCCGTAAAGCGGGACACAAACAGCACCGCCAAAACGAACAACAGCGGGACGTGCGTGTCTGATTCTGAGATCCTCTGGACAAGAAAACAAAATGCCGTCGCGATTCCCAGGATCCCGAACGCGATCCCGCTGTTCTTTAACACTGATCTGACTTTTGTGCTCATAGGGGAACCTCCGGTTTCTTATAATGATCCAAAAAAACAACTGGCACCTTCAACGCCGGCTGTTTTTCTTTTGGACTATTATAACATAATTTCTGCTAAATTCGTGTTAAGATTGCAGATAATTTTCCGAAAAATCACCCATTTTGGTTATACTCTATTTGCTGCATGAAATATAACCGATCTTGCCGCTCCTGCGCATTCTGAATCAACATGCCCATTTGCCCGCTGTTGACTGTGATCCTGCGCTTTATCATATTTTAACGATACAAAGAATATCCATATTTCACTTTCCTGTAGATCTTCTGTGCGATCATGACCGGAATATACCCCGTGATTACGATGGTCGGGATACCGCCTACGATTGCAACAAGGATGATGAAAAGGATCGAAAATAAATTAGCCATGATATATACCTCCCAAATTTTTCTTTTACATCCACCCCGCTTTTGTTTCCTGCAAAGAATCTTTGCGAAATTTCTTTTTTCGGGATGTTTTTAATCTGACAGGATGAAATTCCTCTCCTGTTTTTAAGTCGGAACATATATATCACAGAAATTTTATCCCTGCTACCTTTTAGCCTGCTTTTTAGCCGCTCCTTAATCGCTTATTTTTCCTCCTTAACGCAAATTTTGCAAATAACAGATACAATATATTTCGTCAGGATTTTTGTAACTTTTGTATGTATTTTTCGTATTTTGCGTCGTCTTAACAGACTTTTTCAAAAATATCATTTAATTTTTGCAGTCTGGTCTTCCCTACAAACGCTAAAAAGAGCTGCTGACCCCCATATAGTCACACAGCTCTTTTCAGCCTTGCGCAGAAAATCTGTCTCCGCGTTTTATTTACTTCTCAAGCACCTTGTCCGCATGGTCAAGTGCTTCCTCAATATTCCTGCAGAAATTCTCTCTTCCCACGAGATCCACGAATCCGGCTTTCTCCATCGCGCGCATCGGCTGCTCGTTGACATGGGACATGATCAGGGTAACTCCGTTCTTTTTGCAGCGCTCGCAGAGGGCTGTCATGGAGTTCATCGCTGTGCTGTCCGCCGCCGGAACCGCCCGCATACGAAGGATCAGACATCTTGTGACTTCGTTCACTTCGATCTGGTTGATGCGGTCAGCCGCGCCGAAGAATAACGGTCCTGTGAGCTCGTATACCGCAAGCTCCATAGGGATCTGGCGAAGCTTGGCCGGGTTGATCTCCTCGGCTGCTGCCTTCAACTGCGCCTCTTCCACGGACATCGTCCTCTTCGCTCCCCTGGAAGCTTCCTCTTCCTCACGTTTCTGCTCCTCGACCTCTTCCACATGAAGCCAGCTTCTGACTCCCATCTCGTCGCTCATGCGCTTCATGAACAGCAGACAGGAAAGTACCATGCCCACCTCGATCGCTACGACAAGGTCGAAGACTACTGTTAAGAAGAATGTGATCACAAGAACAGCGATATCGCTCTTCGGAGCTGTCTTTGCGAGTCTTGCAAAGGTTCTCCACTGGCACATGTTGTATGCCACCATGAAGAGGATCGCCGCGATCGTCGGCATCGGGATCCAGCTTGCGTAAGGCATCAGGATCACAAGGATCAGAAGAAGAACACCTGCGTGGACCATTCCGGCTACCGGAGTGCGTCCGCCGTTCTTGATATTTGCCGCTGTACGGGCAATAGCGCCTGTCGCCGGGATTCCGCCGAATAACGCAGAAACGATGTTTCCTGCACCCTGGGCCACAAGCTCTGTGTTGGAGCGGTGTTTTCCGCCGATCATGCCGTCCGCGACAACACAGGAAAGCAGGGACTCAATGGCTGCCAGAATCGCGATGGTGAAGGCATCCGATAAAGAGCCCTGAATCACGTCATAGCTGAAGGCCGGCATATGGAAAGCCGGGAGCGCGTTGCTGACGCTGTAGAGGTCGCCGATGGTGTTGACCTGTAACGGAAGGAATTTCACCATCACGATACCAACGAGAACCGCCACTAAGGATCCCGGGATCTTCTCCGTGATCTTCGGCATTACGATGAGGATCGCCAGGCAGACAAGACCTACGATCAACGCATGAACATTCATGGTTCCGAAACCAGCGGCAAAAGCTTTTAACTTCTGCATGGTCTCGATGGTCTCCATACCTGCCGGGTATGTGACACCGAAGAAATCTTTTAACTGTCCGATCACGATGGTCACCGCGATACCGGAGGTGAATCCGGTGGTGATCGTAAACGGGATAAATTTGATCAAGGAACCAAGCTGGCAGAATCCCATGATAACAAGGATGATACCTGCCATGATCGTTGCGACTGCCAGTCCTTCCACGCCGCTTCTCGCAACGATACCTGCTACGATCGTAGCGAAGGCTGCTGTCGGTCCTGCGATCTGTACCTGGCTACCGCCTAAGAATGAGATCACGAAGCCTGCCGCGATGGCCGTGTAGATTCCCTGCTCCGGACCTACGCCGGACGCCAGTGCCAGCGCGATGGACAACGGAAGGGCAATGATGGCTACGATGATACCTGCTACCACATCAGACATCAGCTGGGCACCGGAATACTTCTTCAATGTTGTGAACAACATTGGACGTATTTTTTCCATACTCAATATTCTCCTTTTTCTTACCTGTGTGTGTAAAAGTAACTGTCTGGTCCCGAAAAAAGACCACGAGTATTTATTATACAGGAAAATATGAGACTGTCCAGTTTTTTCGAATTTTTAGCGGATATAGTTATGAATTTAACATTTTTGCATGTTAAATTCATACTTAAATGCCCATTTTACGGAAATCACCACTGTTTTTCCGCAAAAAATCCCCCGCGCATACCTGCCTTACAGATACACACGGGGAATTTACGCTTCTTTGCAGCTATTTTATTTCTCTGCGCTTTCCTTGTTTGCTTTGCTGTCCAGAGTATTTAAACTCATATCATTGTAGTCATCCAGATTCAGATTTCCCATCATCTTATCTACAACAAGTGCATTCGTCAGGGAACCGGTGACGTTGATCATGGTTCTCGGCATGTCGATGATCGGGTCTATGGCTAAGATCGGACTGACCATACCGAACTGGGCGCCCATGCCGACACCGGAAAGTCCGACGGAAGCAGCCATGGTCGCTGTTCCAGGGATACCTGCGATTCCAAGGGAACCGATGGCGACAACAAAGATCGTCATCACGATCATTTTCCATAACTTTTTTCTTCTAAATCATTTTTCTGCACTGCTCAAACAGTACATTTCTCCACACTTTTCACATGGAGAACCTTCTCCGACACGGTAAACTTCACCTCATATCCGGCAAATTCCATGCCATAAACCCGGTCCGGATCCTCCTGGTAGGACGGACGTGGATCCTGGGCCAGAACTGCGCGGAGCGGATCCCGCTTTTCTTCCGGCAGGAACTCCAGAAATTCTTCCGGGATCTCCACCGCAAGCCCGTACTCTTTCGTCTGGTCCGTGAAGCCGCCCTTCGCTTCCGGGTGGCTGTCCGCAAAGGGGATGTAGGGCTTGATGTCAAAGACAGGCGTCCCATCCATCATGTCCGCCCCCGTGACAACTAAGACCGGAGCGCCGTTTTCCAGGTATTCCACTCTTTTAAGCTTCACGACAGAGAGTCCCAGGGGATTCGGACGGAACGGGGATCTCGTGGCAAACACACCGACTCTCATGTTTCCCCCGAGTCTCGGCGGACGCACCGTCGCTGACCAGTTTCCCGGCTTTCTGACGTTCTCCGAAAACTCCCAGATCAGCCAGAGGTGGGAGAACTCTTCGATCCCCCGGATGGCCTCTGGATTGGAAAATTCCGGCTCAAAGACGATCTTTGCCTCCAGATCACCCGTCAGGCCGCTCTGTCTCGGAATTCCGAATTTTGTCGGGAAATCCGTGTGGATATACGCCACCGGTCGGATCATATGGTCCGCGTTCTGATTTTCTTTTTTTCCTGCTGCCATATCTTTCTCCCCCTTATCAGTGTGTTTTCCATTCTGTCATCTGCCCATAAAGCAGACCGGGCGCTCCCGCATAATTATTTTTCTCTGGTGGCTTCACTATTTCATGACTGCTCCGTCACCCTTCTGATCCTTCTGACGTTTCCAGCCATTTTCTCAGATCCGCCATTATCTTCTTCGCGTCCATGACACCAATCTGATATGTCTTTTCGATCTTCTCGGCGCTCTTGCAGATCCTCGGGATCGTAAGAGGAACGCTCGGACGAATCACGAAAACTTCGCCCGCTCTTTCCAGCTTTTCGATATTCCGGATACTCATGTTGTACTCGACAGCCCGGTTCTTAAGTGCCTCTGCGAACTTCGGGTATTTATGGTACACAATATCCGCCATCCAGGTATTTTCCGGCTTTTTCCGGTACTCTGAATCTCTCGTGAGGACCACAACATTGCGCTTATATCCCAGTCTCCGGAATGCTTCCACCGGGACACTGTCCGTACATCCGCCGTCGAGCAGTTTTCTGCCGTCAAGCTCCACAAACTTTGACACATATGGAAGCGACGCTGATGCCTGGATATAGCCGATATCACGCTTCATATCGTGAAGCTTCGCGTAGACCGGCTTCCCCTTCTCAACATCGCTGCAGACCACGTAGAAATCGGTGTGCTCTTTATTTTTATTAAACGTGTCATAATCATAAACATCCAGGATCTCTGGAAGTTCATGGTAACAGAAATCAGTATCCACAAAATTTCCTGTCCTGATCAGATTTTCGGTGCTCATAAAGCGCTTGTCCGCACAGTATTTTTTATAATACCGGATGCTTCTTCCCTTCTGTCCCGAAAGGAAACTGCATCCATGGACCGCTCCCGCCGAAACGCCGATCACCCCGTCAAAGGTAAGGCCTTCATCCAGAAATACGTCCAGGACTCCCGCCGTATAGATGCCGCGCATACCGCCGCCTTCCAGCACAAGTCCTGTTTTATTCTTATTTTTCTCCATCTTCTGATCCATCTTAAAGTTCCTCCTTTCCTGCTCACTGTGACATGTCTTTGCTGGATCTTTCCACTAAAAAACGAGTCAAGTACGTATTTTACAACGAAAGCGGCTTTCCGTCAAGGAAGCCGCTTTTATTTGATAACTCTTTAATCGGTTGCTTTGCGGCCTGAACCGGAAAAACAAGCTGCCACGCACTTAGTCCACCAGTTTCTCCAGCTCACTCACATACTCCGTCCTATCGCTGGTCACATGACCTGCTTTCGCGGCATATAAGGAGACTGCCGTCTGGGATTTCTTCACCGGCTGCATTGTTCCGGCACCTGCCACGCAGCCGCCCGGGCATGCCATTCCTTCCAACAGGTATCCGTTGTACTTTCCTGCCTTGGCAAGCTGTAAAAGTTTCTTGCACTCCTTTAAGCCCTCGGCATTCGCCACCCTGATCTCCTTATCCGGGTACATCTGGGCGATCACATCCACCACGGATTTCGCGACGCCGCCGGCAACTGCGAAGTTTCTTCCATCCCTGGATGCCGCATTGACTCCGCTTTCATCCTCCGCGATATTCTCGATATCCACATGCTTTGCGTCAAAGATTCCCGCCATCTCCTCGAAGGTCAGGACGAAATCCACCTCACTCCGCACAGATTTTCTCATGGCTTCCAGTTTTTTCGCCGCGCAGGGCCCGATAAAGACCACCTTTGCCTTCTCATGCTGCTTCTTGATAAGTCTCGCGGTGAGCGTCATCGGCGTCAGCGCCATGGAGATGCAGTTCGCGTAGTCCGGGAACAGTTTTTTCGCCATCATGGACCATGCCGGACAGCAGGATGTCGCCATAAACGGCAGCTGTTCCGGAACTTCCTTCACGAAGTCCTCCGCCTCCTGCACCGCGCAGAGATCCGCGCCGATGGCGACCTCAAAGACGTCCGCAAAGCCCAGGGCTTTCATGGCCGCCCTCAGCTTTCCAGGTGTTACCTTCGGGCCAAACTGACCGACAAATGCCGGTGCCACAGCGGCGTACACTCTCTCACCTGTCTGGATCGCGCGGATGACCTGGAAGATCTGGGATTTGTCCGCAATGGCTCCGAACGGGCAATTCACGAGGCACTGTCCGCATGAGACGCATTTGTCGTAGTTGATATCCGCCTTTCCGTTCTCGTCCGAGTGGATAGCATCCATGCCGCAGGCCGCCGCGCAGGGGCGCTCCTGGATGATGATGGCATGGTAGGCACAGACATTCGCGCACTGTCCGCACTTGATGCACTTATCCGGGTCGATCCTGGATCTTCCGTTTGTGCGGTCCAGACTCACTGCGTCCTTCGGGCACACCTCCACACATGGGTGGGCAAGGCAGCCCTGGCAGCCGTCTGTCACATAGACCCGCTTTTCCGGACACGCGTTACAGGCGAATTTGATCACATTGATGAGCGGCGGCGTGTAGTATGTCTCCGGTTTGTCCGCCTCCTCGATTCCCCGGGATACCGGTGCCGGATCCGATGCCCCGCGGTACGTAAGTCCCATGGCAAGACGGAGCCGCTCGCCCACGATCGCCCTCTCCAAAAAAACATCGTTTCTGAAATTTCCGACTTCTCCCGGAATGATCTTATACGGAAGTTCCTCAATCCGTTTGTCCACCGGCCATTCCGTGTGGTACGCCATTCTCGCCACTTCCCTGAAGATCCGGTGGCGGATCTCCTGGATCCTTGTCTCTACGCCTCTCATATGCTTTCCTCCAATCATGATCGTCCGCGTGAATTTCCTGTCTTGTTAAAAATATAACACCTATATCATGTTCATTCAAGCACAATTTCCTTATCTACTCATGAATTTTTTCCGCACCCTGCACAGCTTTTTCATGAACCAGCCTTCAGGATACAAATCATTTGCAATTTATTTTATCTCATTCTATAATAAAAGTAGTTTGTAACTGCGAAGATCTACGGAACAGTTACTGCAGTTTTATCATTGAAAGGAGATTTTTCCATGGCATTCAAAGAAGTTGATATCAAAAGTCTGAATTTTAATCCCTTCACAAAGATCGGTTCTGAGTGGATGCTCATCACCGCTGGCGGCGAATCCGGCTGTAACACCATGACAGCAAGCTGGGGCGGTCTCGGCGTCCTCTGGGGCAAGAATGTTGCCACCTGCTATATCCGTCCGCAGCGCTACACAAAGAAATTCGTGGACGCAAACGATACATTTACCCTGTCCTTCTACGGACCGGAGTACAAGCAGGCACTCTCCATCTGCGGTTCCAAGTCAGGCCGCGACTGCGACAAGGTCAAAGAAGCTGGACTTACCCCGTATTTCACAGACGGAACAGCTGCTTTCGAGGAGGCCGACATGGTCTTCGTGTGCAGGAAGCTCTACGAGGATGAGATCAAGCCGGAGAACTTTATCGCAAAAGAGAACGATGGAAAATGGTATCCGGAGAAAGATTATCACACTGTTTATATTGCAGAAATCACAAAAGTTCTCGTAAAAGAATGATAGAACGTAACTATTCAGTGCCTTCATAGTTACGTGCAAAAATCCATTCCAGATCAGCTTCGCTGATGGGATTTTTGCCTTCCAGCCTATGTTTTCTTACGGTCAGCGCAGCAAGTGCGCAGACCTACTGAACAGTTACGATAGAACTTCCTATAAAAGGCATGTGGATCAGATTTCTCTGATTTTTACATGCCTTTTTCTTCAAATAGTTATTTTTCCAGCTTTAATCTGATTTTTACCTGTATCCAGCACACCGCCGCAACTGCTGTTTTCGACTTTTTTCTTTCTTTTTTCAAGTCTCCTCTTTTTCCCTGACTTCCTGTATTTTCCGCCATTTTTGCACTATCTTAGCGAAATTTTAGCACTATTTTCCCTTTTCTATCCCACGCAATTCTTGACTTTTAAAAATTCAGGCACTAAAATACTGAATGAATTGGCAGAAATCGGCATGATTTTAGATGCAAAACGGTTTTATGCCTTTTTTCTTTCTAAACTATACAGCTAAGGACTAACAGAGCAAAAGATAACCGTCACCTTCAAAGCAATCGGACTGTTATCAATATGAAAGAATACGATTATGAAAAAGTTACTGATTGGAATCGATGTCGGTTCCACCACAACAAAGATCACGGTCCTGGATGCCGGGACCGAGACACTTTTATACTCTGACTACCGCCGCCACCACGCGGACCAGCTCGCCAGCGTCCTCTTCGCGATCCGGGAAGCGGCAGAGCGTTTTCCTGACTGTGACGCCAGGATCATTCTCACCGGTTCCGGTGCAAAGCCTGTGGCCGAGGCGGCTGGCACCCCCTATATCCAGGAGGTCGTCGCTAACTCCATCGCCTTAAAGAAGACCTACGAGACTGTGGGAACCGCCATCGAGCTCGGCGGACAGGATGCGAAGATCATTTTCTGTGACATACTCCCCCCACTTAGCTAACGCTTGAAGTGGGGGCTTCTCGTTCGATTGCCCTATTGGGCAAAGCATAGGCGAGCTATCCCCGTGTGTCCCACGGTTCTGTTATTACGAGCGGGGCTGTTTCGTATCTACGCAGTCCCGAACAAAATCTACGTTTTGGGCGGAGATCAGGAAATTTTTCTTTCTGTTTCAAGTTCAACTCCCGATATTCTCAAT
>NZ_WQPW01000132.1:0-587 GCF_018785465.1 Clostridium sp. MCC328 | reverse complement strand
TTTCCACAGGTGCAGCTATAGATACGGTCTTCCAGTTTCAACTCCTTTTTGAGTTTTCCGCAACAGCTGCAGATTTTTGAACTGGGATACCACTTATCAATACGAACCAGTTTCTTACCGGCACGTTCTAATTTGTAGGAAAGAAAATCAGTAAACATACCCCATCCATTATCATGAACACTCGTTCCGAACCTTGAATCCTGGCTCATTTCTTTCATATTCAAAGATTCTATACACACAAGATCATAAAAATTGGTTATCTTTCTGGATTCCTTGTGTAGATAGTCTTTCCGCTGACGTGCGATATGAGCATGGAGTCTGGCTATTTTCTTTTTCTGTTTCATGTAACGGCCGCTCCCCTTTTCGCAATGACTCAGCCTGCGCTGCTCCCTTGCAAGTTTTTCCTGGGATTTTCGGAAAAAATGAGGATAATCTGCATGAGCTCCATTGGAATCTACATACAATTCGCTCATGGAAAAATCAAGTCCGATTGCGGTTTTTACTGGTCTGATTTCATGTTCCGGTTCTTCTGCCGCATACAGTAATGATACATAATACTTGTCATCTGCTTCCTGGCTGACGGTGGC
>NZ_WQPW01000131.1:0-4951 GCF_018785465.1 Clostridium sp. MCC328 | reverse complement strand
ATAATACAATAGTTGATTGTTTTCAAAAATGTGAGGATATATTAAAAGAAAAAACGGTTAGTGAGAGATTGATAAATCAATTGAACTATTATAGAATCCTGTACGAATGCTATAATAGATATGTAGATGATGGAAGAAAAAGAAAATTTGAAGATTATCTAAATGAAGCTAATATACATTTTTTGTATAGCAGAGCATTTTACTATGAGAAATAAACTAAGTCATAGAGGTGAAACTTTCAGTTTGTCGAACTGATAAAATCCCTTTAGGAACTAAAGGGCGCACTTCTATACTCTCCTATCGGGAGTATGTGCGTCCTGCGGAGCTTCACTCACGGTCGGCAGAAGAAAACTGCCCGACCGTGAATGTTTCGTCACTTCGCTCCGTCAAGGTGGCTACACCCCCTTGCGACGCTTGTGCGTCTATCCCCTGTGTACTTGCCGTCCGCAAACAGCATAAAATGCTGTTCGCCGCCAGCAAGTTTGAAGGCGACTAAAATGAATTTTATGGAACAAGCAAATCGGAAGTTATAAAGGAGGCATTATCATGGGTCTATTTGATAAGTTGAAAGGAAAAAAGAAACAGTAGATTGGAGCAACGCATATACTGCTACTCCTAAATTATACGGAAAACCAGACGGTACGCTTTTTGGTGCAATCGCATTAACAGAGAGAACAGAAACGGTTTTACCTAAAACAACGAAGAATGAATATAGAGTAGAAGGTAAAGTTGTATCTGAATGGAAATTAGTACTTGTTAGTACAACAAAAGATACGATTATCGGAGATGCAGATTATTTTACAGCGTTAAATGATGTTGAAAAATATGCTCTCGATTCAAAGAAAGATAGCGTTTTAGTTAAGGGACTTTCATTAAGTGAATTGGAAAGTTTAAGGGGATAAACATTTCAATCAAATTGAAATTTGCGAAGGAAGTGCAATGATAGAATTAAATTCTAAGATTAAGAATGCTCTAATTAAAATTGGCTTTATTGAGCGATATGAAGAATTATCTAATAAATTTAATGCTAAAAGAACACCTTCAAGTAATCGTTTGGCTTATATTGATAGTGAAGAGGTCATGGAGACAATTCAAGATTTAGGCTATTCTCCGGTGTTTGATGTAAAAGAAAAATTTTATAAAATCAAGGAAGAACAAATTGGAAAGATTACTTTGGAAGTTCATATTATTCTGAGATATGGAATGGTAGATTTAGTTTGGATAGTCAGAGAAAATGGAGAATTGCTTCTTGGGGCTCCTTGGGGAACATATTCAAGGAGACTTATTGATAATAATTACAGGATAAAAAAACCTATCATAGGAACATATGAGGATTTAGAAGAAATTTTGAAAATTACTTTTAAAATGTATGAAGACTTTAAGAGTACATTAACTGGTAATTAGCTTATTTAGCCATTCTGGCAAAAGATTAAAACTAGAAGGATATAAACAAGCATCATTAGCTGTATTTTATGTCAAATTATATAAATACATGATTTGTATACGAGGATAGAGAACAATGAATTCTGATATGACAAAGTATTGTTATCAACATTTTGAAAATGCTTACAATATTGGGTGGAATACAAATTTTGATAGTACAGTGGAAAGTAAAGAGACATTTAATTCAATATTCATAGAAAAGTTGACTTCTTATTGTGAGAATCCATTAAATAGCAACTTGAATGGTGTATGTCGTGAAACAGAGATTGATGGAAAAAAGTATGTAAAAGGGTTTGGAGAAATACGTATCATTGATTTAAAAAAGAAAATAAGATATGCAGCTCCTAATGTTATTATAGATGATATATTAAGTGGAAAATATATACCGCCAATAGAATTTATCGATGCAGTTTTAACAGGACCGACTTTTGATTCTGAAGAATATCAGGAATTTTATTTGAATTATTCGGAAAAAAACTTTTGGGGAGAAAACGAAGAAAATTTTGAAAAAATAGCTAAGGTATTGGAATTGGCAGGAGATTTGGAGGGCTTTAAAGATTATATTTTGAATAACGATTTAATAAATATAGTTGTCCCTGAAGGTTCGTTACTTAATTATGCAATCACAGAAGGGAAAGAAAAGGAAGCACTTTGGCTTATTGAAAATGGTATAGATATTAATGCTTTTGACGGTTTGGAACTTATGACGGCAATAAAAAAGAACAATAATATAATTGCAAAAAAATTAATAGATGAAGGTATTGTTATTAATAGTAGAGAGATGAACGATAATCCTTTAGTTAGTGCGATTCGTTTTTCAAATGCCTTTCTTGTAGAGGAACTTATGAAAAATTACAGGGATTTGATAGTAGCTTATTCAAACGAATATGTAAGAAATTGTAGTGTTTTAGATATTGCTGAAAGAACGAAAAATGAAAAAATAATAAATATAGTTAAGAAGTATTTAGTATGATCTATTGATGTTAATATAAATTCAAAAAATTTGATAATAGTTGCTTTTCAGGTTTAAGTTCGTAAGAGAATAATAATTTTTTGATATGTTTATAGGTTGCTATGGAGATTAAACTAATAGAACAATTAGGACTTAATGATTTAGATGTAGTGGAAGCGTTGATAGATGATTTAGAAAATGCTGTAAGTTTATTTAATTGATTGGAGAATATAAATGTGAGTAAAAATGTAAGAGAGTTTTTTGAAAAAATGCAAGAATTTTTTCCATCAACGAAGAATGCATACATTGAAAGTGTAAAAGAATATGGAGAAGTATTAGAAACAGTTGTAATAGAAGATATTTTTATGCCGGAGCTTTTAACATTATTAGCTAAGAATGAAGATGCTGAATTATTAAGCAATATGTTTAATTATTTTGAAGAAATAATAAATAAGAATGATTCATATTTGATTAATATTTTTTCTGTTACTGTGTTAGAAATTTTAGGAAATGATAAGGCAATTCTAAAGGTGGCTAAGCAATATATGGGAGAAAAAACTGCATTGCTCCAAATGAAAGTTGATAAAGAATTGGGAAGATTATAAAAAAAATGGCGTCCCAGCTTGGACTTCCGTTAGTGCCGGACACTAGCTATTATTATCCCCGTTTTTATCTTGGACTGCTGGAAGGCGAGTATAGTGGTCCTTTTGACAGAAAGGATGGTACAGCCAATGGATAAGCCCACAGTACAGGATATTTTTCATCGTTTTTATCCGGCATACCTTGATCAATATTCACCTTCCCCTGTACAGGCAAAGGTTGCACATAACATCATGAACTGCAAGACCGGTGCCTATGGTGCAAATGTATGTGTATGTGAGGATTGTGGCTTCGTACAGATTCATTACAATTCCTTCCGTAACCGTTGCTGCCCCATGTGTCAGGCTGTTCCGAAAGAAATGTGGATGGATGCACGCAGAGAGGATGTCCTTGATGCTCCTTATTTCCATCTGGTTTTTACGGTTCCTGATATTTTAAACCCTGTCATTTACAGCAACCAGAGACTTCTTTATGATGCCTTATACCATGCAGCTTCTTCCACAATCAGCGAACTGACTGCCGACCCAAAACGTCTCGGCGCAAAGGTGGGATACATCTGCATTTTACATACATGGGGTTCTGAAATGAACTTTCATCCCCACATTCATACCATCCTGCTGGGTGGAGGACTGGCTTCCAACAACCAATGGAAGGACAATGGTGAAAATTTCTTTCTTCCCATCCGGGTCATCTCCAAAGTGTTCCGCGGAAAATATCTGGAGGAACTAAAGAGGCTGTGGAAAGAGGATAAGCTGGTATTTCATGGTACTGCAGAAAAATTTCGTAACCATTATACGTTCAAGGAGCTTTTAGATTCCTGTTATGGTATGGACTGGATTCCTCATTGTAAAAAGACATTCAATGGTGCTCAAACAGTAATGAAATACCTTGGTAAGTATACTCATCGCATTGCCGTCAGCAATCACCGCACCGTCCGTATGGATGATGATACCGTTACATTCTTAGTAAAGGATTACCGTAATGAGGGACAGTGGAAGGAACTGACCATTTCGGGTGTAGAGTTTGTCCGGCGGTTTCTCATGCATGTACCACCAAGGCGTTTTGTCCGCATCAGGCACTACGGACTGCTATGTTCCCGCACTAAAAACCAGAAGCTCACCCTTTGCAGAAATTTACTTGGATGTAAGAAGTATCTTTCAAAGCTTCGTGACATGGAAATGCCTGAAATATTGGAACATCTTTATGGCATCAAAGTTTGTGTGTGTAAAGCATGTGGTGGGCATCTCGGAAAGCCACAGATGAGAATGCCACTGCGCTGCTAAAGAGCAACATCTAATACTTTCAAAAGCCTCAGTTTCTGAGGTTTTATCGTCATGCCCATTTGCCTGTTTTTTATAAAATGTTGTAGCTTTCATACCGAGAATCATATATAATCATGGACAGGAACAAAGAATTGAAAGTCCATAGGTTGCGGCTACCCGGACGCTCACTTTGTTCAATTAGGTCAAATCGAAAATGGTGTAAACGAAGGGGCAGTTCTCTGCAATGTCAAAACTGCTTTTTCGTTTACCCCATCATCGATTGTAACCTAAAGAATTTGTAAAGGAGACATTTTTAACAAGAATCAGCAAGAATTCTCCCACCTCTATAGGTGGTGAGATGAATTGCTATCTCTTGCATAGTGCCATAGTTGGCATGTAAATATCAGATTATTGCACATAGCTGTGCTGTGTATTGTAAACTTCTCATATATTGATTTTTGCAGTTGTGCTATATCATCAATTCTGCATACAATGAATAAGCCTGAAGCCTGAAGGGAAAATAGATTGCAGATTAAACAGAACAAATGTTCTGAAATGTAATAGACAAATGATTTCATTTGTGATATAATTAAATCAGTCGAAATAAAAAGAAGGGCTGATAAATATGAGAGAACTTGACAATAATGCACATTCAGTATTTTTACTCTATTATCATCTGATTCTGGTCGTAAAG
>NZ_WQPW01000015.1:0-15024 GCF_018785465.1 Clostridium sp. MCC328 | reverse complement strand
CATATACCAACGCCCCTTTTCTTTTAATTTTACCAGAAAAGGGGCATGTTCACAATTTATTTACTCATGCGTTTTTCGTGTTGCCCATACACATTTCTGAATATCCACAACAAAAATTTATGATAATAAAAGTACAAAATACATAAATGGTAAAACGTACACCAGCCACTAAAACCAGCCACCTCTCCTAGACGTCCTTAACTGTTCTATTTTATCTTACGACAAGACGTCGGCGTTTTAAGTGACCACGACATAAAATCACCCAGAAAAACGTGCTATCCTTTTTCTTGGAAACTTTTTCAGGTAATTCCGTCAAAAGATACTCGACATACAGGTACGTTTTCAAGTTATTCACCTTGTCAGTTACGGTGATGCTATATGCAGTTGCGCCTGCCTGAGTTCCTTCCACAACATTATATCTAAAACACTTTCGGATCATACGAATCAGAATCGACAACAGATACTCTGCAATTGAACCATCTCAATTTTCATTCCTGCTGCATTAAATTCTTTAAGCATTTCAAATTCCGCTTTACCTTTCCGCCAATAAGAAGTCTCTCCATATATAAACTAAGACTTTCCAGATCTAAAATGGAAAGTCTTAGTTTATTGTTGTCAGTCCGCCGGTCTCAGCAGAATACAGTTAGCAAATATTTTTCTCGTAGAATCCTTCCTGACTGTATTCTGACCATTTCAGGTACATTTCCTGATAGTTCTGTTTGATGAACTCCTGGATTTTTCGAATTTCTCTATCATTCAGAATTCCACGATTCTGTACCAGGGTGTCACCGTTATCTTTCACAAAGAACTTTGCAGAGCCAGTTTCCGTCAGTTTACGGTCACTGGCGTGCACATGCATACACTCAATAACGCAGTAAGATGTGAAGTAAAGATAATACCCTGCAATTTTGTATTCGTAATACTTCGGCATCTTAGTCCTCCATAAACTTCCGGTTCTTTTCCAGATAGTCTCTCGCGATCCGAACCTCAATATCATCCATGCTGGTCTCCAAAACCTTACCATCACTTGAAAACACTACGGCCCGATCAGGACGATTCAAATTCAAAACACGGAATCCCTCAGCGCAACGGGTAAACGCATAACCATTTACAATCATATCTGCCGCATCTGCAACCTGCTTCACATCAACCATTTGCCACCTCCACGCTTTTGATTGGATTTAAGAACTTATCGACATCGAAATACAAATTCTGGAGAATCGGAACTAAATCAATATATTCTTCTTCCGGTTTCTCGTTGTGCTTATACTTTGCCATAACAACAAGATATCCATTGTCCCACTCTTTCACTGCTGTATATCGTTCCAACGAATACGGAGCAATGAACCGGATCACATGGTTTCCGAACTGGAACACGGTATAGTTTTTCTCATTGCTAAGAGTTGCTACGCCACTCATGCCAATTCCTCCTTCAAAAGTTCCGAAACCATTTTATAGGTTCCATTTATTGTTTCCACTCTTTGATATCAACTATGGTATTGTCTTCCACATTCAGCATACGTCAATATCGCTGTGTAGTCAAGCTTTGACCATTGCTTTTTCAGGAGCTGAAAGCAGTGGGCCTCTTCCGGAGTAACAACTCCCCACATTTTATTAAACGTGTACATGTTAAACGGCAGCGAATACAGCTCCCCATGGTAATTCGCAACCGGAGAATTTGTAAAACGATTGAACTCTGCAAACTGGTTCACATACTCCCAGACTCTGCGGTTATTGGTATGGAAAATATGTGCGCCATACTTATGTATATGGATGCCCTCCATGTCCTCTGTATACACGTTTCCAGCGATATTCGGTCTCTTATCGATCACCAGAACCTTCTTTCCTTTTTTCTTTGCCTCATGAGCAAATACCGCACCGTACAGTCCTGCACCTACTACTAAATAATCGTACATCGCTTATCTCTCCTTAAAAAACAACTTATTTTATATACAGCCTTCGTATTGTAATCCTCATGTGTTGTTCTTTCTCTTAACCATATCTCTCACCACCACAACAATCCATGCAACAACAACAATCCCAACAACCTTCACCCCAGCAGCCATCCACCACATATCTGCCACCGGCAACACACTAAACATATACCTATCCCAATCAAAATACATCATCTCCAGACAATGCACCGCCAATACAACCATAGAATTCCTTCCCAACCAGGACAGTGCAGAACTCGTAATTCCTTTTTTCTCTAAAAAGCAAAAGAATCCTGCGACACATACACTCCCGCCAATCGCTTCAAGAACACATACCGGTCCCATAGGATAAGACCGCGTTGCCAATTCGATATGCAGCTTCATTCCGAGCGGTATGATCCACATGAACCCAGCAACCAGCATCGTAATATTAAATTTATTTTTAAACAGCTCATACTTCGCCAGATAATCCCCAGCCATTAAAAACGGAAAAGACACCAGTGCAACATCAAGGCTCCATGGAAGATATGCGTATTTCTTTCCGATAACAATTCCGACCATCGAAATAAAGAAGATTATCAGCAGCTGAACCGGCAATTTAAGTTCTGCAATCTGTTTCATCACAACAACATAAAGAATTCTCGCAGCAAAAAGGCAAATTACAAACCATACAAGCCAAACCGAATGAATATCCCTCAATATTGTAGAGCTTCTGCTCATCCCCAGGACCATAGCTATTAATTTATCTTTTATATGTACCAGATTATCCATCCGGTCCGCTGCCAGCCCTCCACCGTATACCAGACAGTGGATATCATACATACAATAAAATACGGAATAAGCAGGCTTTTCGCTACCTTTCTGATCGTATTTCCAACAGAATAATCCCTGACAAAATAACCATTTGCCATAAAATAAAATGGCATATGAAACGAAAATATGATTGCTCTCAAATATGGATTTACATTTGATATATGCCCGATGATCACCAGCAAAATAGTAAATCCCTTTGCCATATCCCAATATTGTATTCTTGCCTTTTTATCGCTCATCCATCTACCTCTTCTATGTTGTAGTCAGCCTTCTATTCCGACAGATCGAGATTCATAACCAATCACTTTTCTAACTATCGGTACTCTGGAAATAATATAAGCAAAGCCCAGATCTGCCACAAGCTTCCCTGCAATAACAAACCACAGCTGGCCGCTTTCAGATATCCCCATTCGCTCAAATCTCCCTGTAATCATCCACCACGGGAACAGATCAAGTTCAATTATATGAACACATAATACCAATAAACTATATCTTCCAAAAAAAGCAAGAAATTTCCCTGCTATCCTAAACTTAATCTCTATCATTTTCGAAATATATATAACTATAACACACGCACACATACTCCCAAAAACATCAACAATTCCACGTCCAATATCACAATGCACCAGCCAGAACGATTGAAAGTCTTTCATAAAAAAGAACCATACAACAGCTGTAAAAAACAATCCAAAAGTCTTTGCTTCTGCTGATAATTTTCCAATATTATCTTTCACATTCCGTGCAATATATCCAATATACATAAAGAGTACAGCACACGCACCGGCCTGTATACTCAATGGGAACCAGAATATCTGTCTTGAAAAATATCCAAAAATAAATAAGCCAATGATAACTCCCAGTCTGACATGCCTTTCAAATTGTAATGACAGCCTCAAAAATATACAGCCCCAGAAAGTAGCCCACAAAAACCATATTGCTCCAATTCCCGGTATATAAAATGGTTCATTATAAGAATCTCCCGCTCCATAAACAGCCGCATAACTCCATCTTCCTAACTCTGAGATTGCATCACCCTGAATAAAACCTTTTAAGGTTCCAAGTATAATGATCACAATACAAGTCACAATATATGGAACAATTAATGTTCTAAGTTTGTTTCTTGCATAATCTTTGATTCCACACTTTGAATTCATGAAATAGCCCGTGATAAAGAAAAAAATAGGCACATGGAATGTAAACACAACACGGTTGATGAGCGAGTTGTTCAGATGCCCCAATATAATGCAAATCATTGCAATTCCTCTGGCTATATCAAAATATTGTACTCTATTTTTCTCTTTACCCGCATTCATCTCAAATATATCTCCTCTGAAATATGATACTATCTACCGATTTAACAAGACTTACTCCACCGTCACACTCTTCGCCAAATTTCTCGGCTTATCCACATCCAACCCTTTCGCCACCGATACATAATATCCCATAAGCTGCAGCGGGATCACCGCAAGACTCGCCGCAAACAGCGGATCCGTCTTCGGGATATAGATCACAAACTCCGCGCAATCCTCGATGCTGTAATTTCCATACGTCGTGAGTGCCATCAGATACGCCCCACGGCTCTTGCACTCGACCATGTTGCTGACAGTCTTCTCATAGAGATCCTGCTGTGTCAAAACACCGATCACCAGCGTTCCCGGCTCGATCAGGCTGATCGTTCCATGCTTCAGCTCACCGGCCGCATAGGCCTCAGAGTGGATATAGCTGATCTCCTTCATCTTAAGACTGCCTTCCAGGCTCACCGCATAGTCGATTCCACGGCCGATAAAGAACATATTCTGTGCGTTCATCTGCTTCGCCGCGAACCACTGGATCCGCTCCTTATCCTCGAGAAGCTTCTCGATCTTATCCGGGATCGTCTGAAGCTCCGCGATCAGCTCCGCCGCCCTGTCCTCATCGATCATTCCGCGGACACGGGCAAATTCGATGGATAAAATATAGGACGCGATCAGCTGTGTGCTGTATGCCTTCGTCGTCGCGACCGCGATCTCCGGTCCCGCAAGCGTGTAGAAAACATGGTCCGCTTCCCGGGCGATCGTGGATCCGACTACATTGACGATCGCTAACGTCTTAATCCCATGGGCCTTCGCCTCCCGGAGCGCCGCAAGGCTGTCCGCCGTCTCCCCGGACTGGCTTACGATGATCACAAGAGAATTCGGCGCAAACAGCATTCTCCGGTAACGGAACTCCGACGCAAGCTCCACGCGGACCGGGATCTGCGCCAGCTCCTCGATCACATACTGGGCCGCAACACCAACATGATACGCGGAACCACAGGCAACAATATAGATCTGCTGCAATTTCTGGATCTCTTCCTCCGTGATTCCTACTCCACCAAGATCGATCTTACCATCCCGGACAACCGAATTTACTGTATCACGGACCGCTTTCGGCTGCTCATGGATCTCCTTCATCATAAAATGCTCAAAGCCTGCCTTCTCCGCAGCTTCCGCATCCCACTGGATCTCCACCAGATCTTTCTCGATCTCATCGCCGTCCAGATTGTAGAACGTCACATTCCCCTTCTGCAGACGGCAGAGTTCCATATTTCCAATATAATAAACATTTCTCGTATACTTTAAGATCGCCGGAACATCCGACGCGACAAAAGATTCGCCGTCCGCAACACCGATGATCATCGGGCTGTCCTTTCTCGCCGCATAGATCTCTTCCGGATAGTCCCTGAACATGATAGCCAGTGCGTAAGAACCGCGGATCCTCACCATTGCATGGTTGATCGCGTCCACCGGCGTATGCTCATACTTCTTATAGTAATAATCGATCAGCTTGATTGCAACTTCTGTATCCGTATCAGAATAGAAGTTATATCCCTTGTGCTGCAGCTTTTCCCGGAGTTCCTGATAATTCTCGATAATTCCATTATGGACACCAACTACATTCCGGTCATCGCTGCAGTGCGGATGCGCGTTCAGCTCACTCGGTTCCCCGTGAGTTGCCCAGCGGGTATGCCCGATTCCACATGTTCCGTGCATCGCGGTTCCATCATTCGTCTTTTCCGCAAGGACGCGCAGACGTCCTTTCGCCTTTACGATCTCCACCTCATTTTCACCGTTACGCACTGCAAGTCCTGCCGAATCATATCCGCGATACTCCAGCTTTGCGAGACCATCCAGCAGTACCGGAGCCGCCTGTCTATGTCCAGTAAATCCAACAATTCCACACATATATTTATTTCTCCTTCAGATTCAATTAATTACTTTGTCCTTTATACAGCTGCAGGGACTTGATTTAAAAAATCCAGTCCCTGCCACTACATACAACTATTTCTGCATTTTATTCAATTACCACACATCCAACAACACTTTTTTTTAAGTCATGGATCTTCTCAATCTCCGTCTCAATAGCACTGTATTTCGATGTCTCACACTGCTCCACAAGAATCACCCCATCACACAAAGGAAGCTCTCTCACTGTCTCGACATCTTCAAGCATACAATTTCCAACTACTGTCTGAATCTCTCCAAGTTCCGACTTTAATGCTTCTGCGACGCGCATTAAAGTATCTGCCGGTGCACTTCCGGTAATTAAGAGTTTTTTCATATCTCCTGCATAGTTCTTTACATTCGCTGCAATCAAACGATACTCTGCTGTCTCATCGGCATTGCAAGTACGTCCTTCCAGTCGGTTTAACCACGCATCGACAATGCCGACTTTTTTCCCTGAGGAGAGTTTTCCAAGAATTTTTACTTTGTAACGTTCCTTCAGCTCTTTTGCGGAGTAAACCTTATCTCCCATAAGGAACACAATACAAACAACAAACGCAACTATAAACGCCCCGCCGAAACCACCGACCAGACCAAATTTTATGGCACTCTTTAAAGCAGCCACCTTGGAAGAATCCTCTTTTTCCGGCTCTTCCAATTCATCGAGATCTTTCTGTTTTGTCTGGAGACTGTCGTTTAAATCTGTAAGTTTCTGGGACTGCTGCCTCTGGAGATCCGCAAGGTCAAGATCTACTTTTGAGCTTATTCCCTCATTGACGGTAGAAACAGTATGTTCTCCAATGCTTGCTGTGATCTGTGCCTGCATATCAGCTACATGTGCAAGAAATGCATCAAGAACAGTCTTTGCTTTTTCTTTGCTTGTATGATTGACATTAATTGTAAGAAGGCGGCTGAACTGATTTTTATCTACCCCTATGGTACCGATCGTCACCGTAACAAGCTCCTGAAGATATCTTGGCTCCGTTCCGACCTGCTTCGCGACATCCTCCATCACTGCACTGCTCGTCAGCATTGACTGATATGCCTGAAGGATCGTATCCGTATAATCACGGTTCTGATATGCCATTCCTGGCATGATCTCATATCCTGTGGATACATAGAGATCTACTCTTGCCTCGCATACATCATACGGGCTCATATTGATCCAGATCGAATGATCGAGATACTCTTGCTGGTTCTCGATATCTGTCCGCAGGTTTTCAATCTCCCGCGTATAAGTATCTTTATTCTTCTCGTAGAGCTCCAGATCTGCTGAATAGGTCAAATCTGCCTCTTTTCGCACTTTCGGATCACTCTGTTTTTTATAAGTCATTATGCCCTTGATACCACCCAACAGCAACCCACAGATCACCGCTACAAGGATCAACGGTCTCCATTTATGGAATACCGCAAACATCAAATCTTTTAAATCGATCTCCTGCTCATCTGTATTGTAGTCCATCTTCCTTCTCCTTTTAATTTTTTATCTCGATCCGCGCCCTGTCAATACAACCTTGACCGTTAAGATCAGAATCTTAATATCCTTTAAGATCGACCAGTTGTCTATGTACTGCATGTCCAGGCGGACAACCTCATCGAAGTCCTTGATATCACTTCGTCCGCTGATCTGCCAGAGACCGGTAAGTCCCGGCGTCATGCTGAGACGGCACTTGTGCTTCGCCTCATAATGCTCAAACTCATCAACGGTCGGCGGTCTCGTTCCGACAAGACTCATATCCCCCCGAAGCACATTCCAGAACTGGGGCAACTCGTCAATACTCGTCTTCCGGATAAACTTTCCGACCTTCGTGATCCGCGGATCATCTTCCATCTTAAACATCAGGCCCTTTACTTCATTTGATGCCATCAGCTCTTTTTTTCTTGCCTCCGCATCCTTATACATAGAGCGAAACTTATAGAACGTAAACTTACGTCCGTTCTTTCCGACGCGGGTCTGTCCAAAGAACACTGGTCCCGGGGAATCTAGCTTGATTGCCGGTGCGACAAAGATCGTAGCAATTCCAAGGATCACCATACCGACCAGGCTGCCAACAATATCGAGCGCCCTTTTTGCGATCATCTGTCTCGTCGAAAAGAGATTTCTCGCAAATGTAACCGCCGCGTACTTTCCGACACGGTTTAATGACTTCTTTCCGGAAACCGAAAGATCAAACGCATCAATATTTACATCTACAATGATTCCCATCTGTTCCAGCTCACGGACCCATTCGTTCATAAGCGGAGTGCGCATCAGCTTGTCATCGATGATAAATATCTCGTCCACATCGTTCCGGATCACAAAATTTAAGAAGTCCTCGCGGTGCGCTACCACTGGGATCTCGCCAATTTCTTCCACCTTCGCCTCGTCCGTAAGTACCAGACCTGCGATCGTCCGGTTCCATTCATTATACTCCTTAAGATTCTCAATCACATCCCCGGCCTGATCTGATGAAGTGACAACAAGAAGACGGTTACTGTGGCGGCTGTTCCGGTAGACCTTTACCATATACTGCTTAAAGATCACTCTCGCCGCATACATCACGACTGTATTGATCACGATCTGATAACCTAAAACGAGACGTGAGAGATCCGCAGAACGGTGCATCACAAACAGCGCCAGAATCAGGACTGCCGAAAAGATCAGCTCCGACTTCACAACATTTACAAACTCATCGAACATTCCTCTCCGGAAAAAATGATGGCTGAAATCCATCAGCACAAAGATCAGACCATATAGGGCTATCGCGAATAAAAGCAGCCAGATCTGATCTCCATGCTCAAACCTTCCATAAAAGATCCCATAACGGATCCAGAAGGCAATTCCCATACTGACAATCAGGCTGCACAAGTCAACGATCAGTACGAGAATACTCTCGAATGTTTTCTTATTTTCGTACATAATACTCTCTCCCAGCTTCTATCTTATTTATTATAACATAGAATCTGTCCTAACACCTTACTTTTCTATGAATTTCTGCATGATTCCATCGTAAAATGTCAATACATGCCCAAATATTCTACCATAGATTTCTCTTTAATAAAAGGAAATCCGTCAAAAATTGCGGATAAAATATTACCTTTTATTTTCTTTCCACGATTTTATGATCTTTTTTCGCTTCTTCCGCACTCTTTGTGTACTGACTCCGCAAGGTTACAGCTTATCTCCCTCGTCCCAAATATAAATTTCCACTTCATCGTTTTCCTACCGCTCAATTTTTGTAATTTTTAGCCCTTCCATTTTCGTTGCGGAATATAGCAAAAATCCAGTATCCAGCAGCATATATTCATTCGGTCCCTCGATAAATTCGAAAGATATGTAGAAATATCTTAGCACATAGTCATAACACAACTTGCGAGCATCAAAAAATTGATAAACTGTTACGTCCGATTCTTAATAGGGCTTATACAACAGCATTTGCGTGTGGCTCCGAAGCAGGAAAATGGATGTTTGAAAGTCGTGAGTTCATAATGAACCAGGCAGCTCTCCAACGAAGCTGTCTCGGTAAAACGGTTCGTCACTTCCCACTCACTATCCTGATAGTGATAGGGATCCTTTATCTGTATAAGAAAAGCCTGAAGTCTTTCTTTCCCTTTCAAGCCTTCCTCAAGCTTTATATCCGAAAGATTCACCAATCCATTCATGAATTTTAGAAATCCTCCTTCCTGCATTTCCTACGGATACGCTCAATCCCTGAACGCACATGCTGGTCACAGGTCTGTCTTTTAATGCCAAGAAGCTCTGCTGCTTTCGCCATATTCTCATCTGCTTCATAATAGGCACGAATGGCCTGTTGCTGTTTTTCAGTGGTAAGTTTCAGACATTCATGAGCCTGCTGACGTCTCTCTTCCTGTAAAATTGCTTCCAGAGGATCCTTATGATCGGCCATCATTTTGCTGTCCTCCATTCCACTGTGGGAAATATTTCCCCTGTCAGAATCACAATTCTCACGGGAATGCTCAATCCTGTCTTCCCCTTCCAGTACCAGACGTACCGGCCAGTCTGCATCATCAAAATCAGCTTCCGGAATCACAGCCGTAATGGAGCCACCATAAACGTATGCACCACAGGAATGTACCGGGAATACCGTATGTCTGTCAAATTCTTCAAACAATGCCAGACCGTTGGTAAAGACCGTCACGACTCCATTCACAACCGGACGTTCCATAAATACCGTACCGGTTCTCATAAGTTCTCTCATGGACGGTACTCTGTCCATCTCCGGTGCCTCATCTAAAAGTTCTTTTAATTCTCTGAATGTCAACATTTTGACCACCTTTCTGCCTTTTTTGGCTTACGGGTGGTCAAACCATCTCTTTTGCAACACAAATCAGCCCTTGACTCACCCGTTTTTTTTGAACGAGAGCAAGAGCTCTTTTTTGTCCCTGTGCTTCCCTTTCACATATCCCAAAGAAAGCCGGTGGAAACGCAGGTAAATTGCATTCAGTTTTTGAATTTTTTACAAATTAACCAGATATACCGTTTTTCTGATTTGACGACAAAAAACGGAGCCAAAACCCACAGCAAAAAAAGCTGTAAGTCATGACTCCGTTCAGTCCTTCGGCTAACCCACTTATTAGCCGGTTATCTTATTCATTTTAATTTCATATGCAACAAGTGATCCATCTTTCCGACGCTTCACCACCACATCATTTCCTTTCGCTGTGATTTTACGAATCGTTGAAAAAATCTCTAAGTCCTCTTTTCTGAGAACTTTTTCCTTGTCACTAAAGACCATTAATACCGCATCCTCCTGCATATTGCAATCCTCCCAAAATAATCCGTCTATTGATTTTCCGAACCATTGTCCCCATCGCATAACCTCTCTTTCCTGTCATTTTTCAATACAACCGTGTTGTTCACACTGTTTGTAACTACAAATTCATCGACAACGCTTGAACCTGCAACTAAAACAATCGAAAAGCTGTCCCTGATAGATAAATTACATAGCCGATTTTTTAATTGCTTAAATATCTCTCTGTGATTCACTACAACCGAAACTCGGTCATATTCATTCTGTTCCACATAAAAGTTGGCAAATATCGAATCCAGCAATCTTCTGGTTCTTCCTGAACCAGATGGCCCCAGCGGACTCATTGGTAAGATAAGTTTTACATCAAAAGCCCACAAACATGGTTCGCCGGAGAGAGCATCTGTTTCAATCACAAAGTCATATCGCAACCTGTTTTGTGTTCTTACTTCTTTAGACAGTTTTGCCGTATATCCTTTATCTCTTAAATACTGGCTGATTGCTTCAGCGGCTTCTTTCTCAAATCTTGATCCTGCGTCACGCATCATCGCAGCTCTGGTTCCCCTTCCGCAGATAGCGAGCAATTTTTCTACCGTCACTCCGGAATCTGCATCCGCATTAAGACCGATTTTAATAATCAATTCTTCCGATGGTTCCAGTATCTTTTTATTCAATATACGAGAAATGGTAGATGGAGTTGTTCCAATTTCTGATGCAAATTGTCTTATGCTTTTGCTTCCCAATGCCTGTTTTACACATTCAGACAAATCATCCAAATTCGTATCGTGTATCTTAAATAGATAACGCTCCTGATATAGATTTACTTGTAACGATTTATTTTCATTATCAATATCCACCTTACATACCCTCCATGTGTTGCGTGCTGTTGCATAATAAAATTTTATCATGCTTATGCTATACTGTCAATAGCATGTTGCACAATGTTGCGTATTTTTAAAATAAAGCAAAAAAGCGGAGCCACCACCCACAGCAATGTGCTGCAAGCTATGAACTCCGCTTAGTCCTTCGACTGATCCACTTATCAACCGGATATCTTATTCATTTTATTTTCGTATGCAACAAGCGTCCCGTCCTTCCGACGTTTCACCATCGCATCATTACCATGTCCCGTAATCTGGCGCATCATTGACGTAAGCCGTAAGTCTGCGTCCCTCTGCATTCTCTCTTCTTCGTTGATTTCAACTAATACGGTATCTCTCATTAAACAATCCTCCTAAGTAATCATCTTTCTTACTCATACGGATAAGGGAAAATAAAAACCGTTGATGAGCAGGCAACAGACTGTTCCGTAGCGTGAAAGCGGATCCTCGGCTAATCTTACGCTGTCTGTTCCTATATCAAAATTCAAACTGAGCTTTCATCAATCCGTCCATTCCGAACCTATTACCACTATAGACCTTCCTGGAAATTTCAATTTTACTGCAATGACTTAATCACATGAACTGCCACTCCCTGAATCTGACAGCTCTTTACCAAAATATCTTTCATTTCAGGATTCTCCGGGTGGAGACGAACACAACCACGTTTCTTATCTATAAAGAAGCGTTTCAAGGTATTTTCATTTTTTACAAGAGCTACAACAATCTGACCTTCGTTTGCCTCTTGCTGCTTGCGGATCAGCACCAGGTCTCCATCATCAATTCCGGCACCAATCATGGAATTGCCATTCGCCCGGACGATATAGAATTCACCCTTGCCAAATAAGGAAGCCGGAAGTGTCACATACTCTTCTACATATTCCTCCTGCAACATCGGAATACCGCAGGATACAGAACCCACAATACCAATATTCATGACCTCTGTATCAAACTTCCTGGTCTTAGATGTAGAAACCACTCCGTCCTTGTACTCAATCATCCCCCTCTCGGCCATCTCCGTCAGGTAACGGGGAACTGTACTCTTGACTGTACGAAAATTATCGGCTATTTCCTGTAACTTGGGAGTTGTGTGATGTGTCATATAATAATCGTCAACAAACTCTTCCATCTGTCTCATCATTATCTGGTTACGACTTCTCATTATACACCACCTTATTTCTATTTACAACAAGTGTTGCATTTACAAGTAAAATAATAATGTGAACTCTGCAAAAAAGTTACACTAAACGCCATCATGGACTCAAAAACGTCATAATCTCATCAAAATTTTTACCGCTTTTCAGATAGGCTTCCATGATGGCGTCAGCTTCCATTCGGCGTTTCTGTTCCTGCAGTTCCTCAAGCTTTTCTGATAGTTTATCATATCGGTCTTGCAGCTTGGACATACCAGATTTCACTTTGGATATTTCGGTTTCAATTGCCTCAATCGTCTTCTTCCTCGCCATTATCCTGTGCCTCCTTGCTTATGTATGACTGGCTGATATTCAGAAGCTTACCATATTCCTCTGCTCTCTTTTGGATGTCTGTTTCATCAAGGCCAAAA
This sequence comes from Clostridium sp. MCC328, assembly GCF_018785465.1. Lineage (NCBI taxonomy): Bacteria > Bacillati > Bacillota > Clostridia > Eubacteriales > Clostridiaceae > Clostridium > Clostridium sp. MCC328. Next base: position 1,845 of record NZ_WQPW01000015.1, on the reverse strand, counting down.
GAGTTTAGAATTAACTTTTGAGTTCTGGTAACTGCATGATCTAATTTATAGTTTCTGCCATTACGGCGAACCATTTCAATCTTTTCAAGCTCACGGATTGCGGCTGGAACAGTCATATACTTTTGTTTTGTTTCCATCCGGATCATTTGTTCTTTGAGAAGATTATAAATCCGGTTACGGACAATTAATGCCACAAATTCTATAAAAATTTTAGATGACATGCTTTGCGATGACTGAACGCGTTCGCTTTTGGAACCAATAAATGTCTTATCAGATTGAAAAAGCTTTTCCGAAATATCCCGCCCTTTATACTGGATCAGAGCCTGAGAGGCTGTCATTTTCTCAGAAGTAATGATGCAAAAGTATCCGCACAGCTGCAACTCTCGCTCAATCACATCGGTTCGTTCATCAGCACCCAGAAAAATCCCCTGTTTGCTGTAATGCAGATGAAAGTACTCCTGATAAGTTTTACCAAACTTTTCATCTTTTCCGACGTGTCTGTCCATGAACTGCCGCAGCTTCTCAATTCGCTGTTCCAGGCGTTCCCTTTCAGCGGCCTGCTTCGATGGATTGTAATAAATGTGAAAATATCTTTCTGCAGTATCATCTTCATAAAGCCTGGCTGTCGTTGTGATGCCATACACCTTGTAAGCACGAATTGCGGCTTCCCGCTTTGCTTCAAATGTTCCTCGGTTTTCAAGCACAAGAGAAGATGCCAGTGTTTTGCAGCCTTTGCACATGATGATGAATGAATATCCATTTTCATCAATGTAACGGATATTTTCTTTGCTGAAATAACCGCGGTCAAGGATAAAGCCTATCTGCTTATATCCGTACTCCAGGACCTTATCAACCATAAAGGTGAACTGGGATACATCTGTAACAGAACCCGGATACTCTTCATAAAAGAGTGGAATCCGGTTTGTTCTATCCATGGCGATTGATAGATTGAATACTGGAAATCCTTTATCATCCTTGGCTTTTCCAAACTCGACAATGTCAATGTCTCCTGCTTCACTGTTCTTGTTCGTGAAATCATAAGAAACATAAACTCTGCTCTTATGATCGCGCTTGGCATTCCAATCATCCAGGAAGCCAATACACTGATCTTTCGAGATTGTGTTAAGGAGCCGGCTGACCTTAGAATCACTGTATATCGTCATTTTATCTGTCAAAAGAGGATGGGTAAAAGCAAAATCCGGATAGTATTGTCCCGCGTTTTCCTCTTCTATGATCAGGTAAGAAACAAGATCCAGAATCAATCCAGTGTCACTGCCAAAGCGTTTTTTTAACATCGGAATAAGCTTATATTCATTCAGTATTTTCTGAATGATGATGCATGAGCCAATCTTAAGGCAACAGCTCCGATATGCCAATGGTAGCTCTTCTGGTAGTTTTACATCTGGAAAATAGCTTTGAAACTTTTCATTCGGAATCATAAGCGTTGAATCAGAAGAGGATATCTTTCCGACGATAGTTCTTAGCGGTACGGAGTATTGTTTTTCTGGGCGATATTCACTGCCGTATTGATACAGAATGTAGGTTGTAGTTCCCTTTTTCTTTGTAATGATTTTACCCTTTATTTCGGGAATTTTGACTGTAGTATTGAGGTACATGACTCCTCCTATATTTAGTGTAACTGTTACACTAAATATAGCATATCCATACAGAAAATACAAGTCTCAAGCATCGCATATTTGCTTGCTTTTTATGACGTAACACCTTGAATTATCGGTTTTAGTGGAACTCAAATGCAGAGTTCACATTTTTAGAATATCAGTTCTTTGATTTTTCCAAGTTCGCAGGTTTCACCGAAAATACTGTTTAATGCAATGCAGAGGTTGT